>JBFWWY010000318.1:0-4872 GCA_050245935.1 Phycisphaerae bacterium
AACGGGCAATATAAATTCGCGTTTGTCGCCGGCGGCTATCCGAAAGCGTGGATCACGTCGGAGCAGGCGACCGCACTGAGCAAGATCGAAACGCTCGTGCTGCACGATCTGTTCCCGACAGCGGCGGACGACCATGCGACGATGCGTCTGCCGAGCGTCTCCTTCGCCGAGCGCGAAGGCTCGTTCATGAATTGTGACGATTTGCTGCAGCCGTTCGATCGTGCTATCCGGCCGCGCGAAGGCTGCAAAATTGATGGCCAGTTTTTCTACGAGTTAGCCGGGCATCGCGGGTTGTACCGCGCCGCCCGGGTGCGCGAGATGATGTCGGAAAATATCCCGCAATTCGCGGACGTCTTCATCCCGCGCCCCGAACCGGAATTCGCCCATTAGTACCAGTAGGGTGGGTAGAGCGCAGCGAAACCCACCAATCGATCTAACAAACGAGACGCCAAACACCGAATAGCGCAAAAATATGGCATCAAGAATTCCCGACTATTTCCCCTCCGTCAAAAACGTCGAGCGTATCCTTTCCAGCCCGATCACGGTCGCGATCGTCGGCGCTGTTTTGCTGACGCTCCCCGTCGTCGCAATCTGGATTCTCGTGAAATTCGAATGGTTCCAAAATCTGCTTTCGAACCAGCTCACGTTCTCGCTGATCATCGGCGCGCTCACCGTTTTCATTCTGCTCCACCTCGCCGGTGCCGGCACCCTCGCCGAGCGCAAATTCGCGAGCTGGATTCAGGATCGCCGCGGACCGAACCGTGTCGGCTTCTGGGGTTTTCTGCAACCTTTGGCGGACGGTATCAAGTTCATCCTCAAAGAAGACATCATCCCCGCAAACGTCGACAAACCGATCTTCATTCTCGCGCCGTTCTTCGGAATGGTGATCGCGTTCATCACCTTCGCCGTCATTCCCTGGGCGGGCGCGGTTCACTTCCCGTGGATGGCTGAGGGCGAAACCGTCGGCACCGAACTCGCACTCATGGACGTCGGCCTGCTCTACATCATCGCCGTCTCGTCGCTCAGCGTGTACGGCGTCGTCCTCGGCGGCTGGGCCAGCAACAACATATATTCGTTCTACGGCGGCATGCGCGCCACCGCGCAGATGCTCAGCTACGAAGTCCCGCTCGGCCTCGGCATTCTTTGCATCATGCTCGCATCCGGCTCGCTGAACCCCAACGTGATCATCGAAGACCAGGTCGCCACAACATGGAACATCTTCCTGCATCCTGTCGCATTTATTCTCGTTCTGGTGGCGGCGTTCGCGGAAACGAACCGCACGCCATTCGACCTCGCGGAAGCCGAGCAGGAACTCGTCGGCGGCTACCACACGGAATACAGCGCGATGAAATTCGCGATTTTTCCTCTCGCCGAATACGCCCACATGGCCATCAACGGCGCGCTGCTGGCGCTGCTGTTCTTCGGCGGCTGGTCGCTGTCGCCATTCGGTATGCTCGGCTGGGATTTCGGAATTAACGCCGAGAGCACCGTCTGGTGGGCTGCACTCATCAAGTTTGTGGTCTTCTGGGGCAAAGTCTGCTTCATGCTCGGCGTTTACATCGTCGTTCGCTGGACGATTCCCCGCTACCGCTTCGACCAGCTCATGCGCATGGCGTGGAAAGGATTGATCCCCGCCGGCGTCGCGCTCGTGTTCCTCACCGGCTTGCTCGTGGTGTTCGATCTGCACACGCATCGCACCTGGTGGTGGAGCCTTGCAGTGAATTTCGTGGTGTTTGTGATATTCGTATTCTTTGTCGCGACCTCGAAGGAAGAAATCACCGGCCGCCAGGCGAATATGCCAAAGATCGACGTCCTTGGCCGCGATCGCCGAAACCTGGAAGCCGTCTAGAATAGTTGGGAACCGGTCGACGAAAGTAGGGTGGGTAGAGCGCAGCGAAACCCACCAGAATTCAGTGCGACGCAAGGAACTGTGCGAAATGCCGATCAGCGATAACGACATCATCGAAATCAAACCGCCGGACCTTACCTGGTCGGACAAACTCTATCTCCCGCAGATCGTCGCGGGCATGGGTACCACGCTGCGGCACATGTTCAACACCAAACGCCGCAACGAAGTCGTCCTGGAATACCCCGAGGAAAAGCGCAAGCTCCGTGTCGAAAATTATCGCGGCGTGCACCGTTTGAACAAAGACCCCGATGGTCGCGTCGCGTGCGTCGCATGTTTCATGTGCAGCACCGCGTGCCCCGCACACTGTATCCACATCGAAGCCGGCGAATCTCCTTGGCCTGACCGCGAGAAGTACCCGATTAAATTCGACATCGACGAATTGCGCTGTATTTACTGCGGCATGTGCGAAGAAGCCTGTCCATGTGACGCGATCGAACTCACGCCGAACTACGAACTCGTCGGCGGAACGCGCGAAGAAATGATCTTTGACAAGGAAAAACTCCTCGCCGTTTACGAGCAGACCAAGGACATCAAACCGCGCAAAAATCCGCCCGTTACCGACTACGGCCTCACCGGCGGTCAGGACAAAACCGTCGCAAAACCCAACGTCGAGCGGAAGTTATAACGCCGTGTCTCGCGTCGTGGGATGGCACTCAGGGAGCGGCTGAAAGCATCGCCGCGCCAGACGTCCAGTCATAGCAGCAGCGGATCAACTTGACGCGATCGATCGGCTTCGTCAGATAGTCGTCGCACCCGGCACTGAGGCATTTTTGCCGGTCCCCTTCCATCGCGTGCGCGGTCAGTGCAACTATCGGCCGCATAAAGCCGCTTCTCCGGAGTTCCCGCGTCGCGCTGTATCCGTCCATTTCCGGCATTTGCATGTCCATGAGAACCAGATCGATGTTGGATTCTTCCTGATTCAGCATATTCAGCGCGATCCGGCCGTTCTCCGCGATCGCGGTCCGCGCGCCGGCTTTGCGGAGATAGTACGAAATCAGCCGTTGATTATCCGGTCCGTCCTCAACGATCAGGATATTCAAGCCGTGTAACGTCGGCGTTGGCAGATTGCGCGCAGCGTTCATGTTCTCGACCGCGCGCTGGGCGCTCGATTCCATTTCGCTGGGAACAATCAGCGATGTCTCAGCCGAGCATTTTGCGTCCACCGTCACGATGAACACGCTGCCTTTGCCCGCTTCCGACTCAATGGTGATACCGCCTCCCAGCTTTGTGGCCAGCGAACTCGAGACCCGCAGACCGAGCCCCGTTCCCCCGAAGCGGCGCGTCATGGAGCCGTCACCCTGATGAAATGCTTTGAACTGCGCAATGATCTCGCGCTGGGCTGCCGTCATGCCGATGCCGGTATCGATGACCTTGAACGTCATCCGGCGGTTTTCAGGTGCGTACGACGCCGCGATCGTGACCCCGCCGACATTCGTGAACTTGATGGCATTTCCTACCAGATTGATGAGGATCTGTCGGACGCGCGTGGGATCGGATCGGATGATCTCAGGAATCGGCGTGTCGTAGCGTACGGAAAGTTCGAGATTCTTCTCGCTTGCACGCGCACGCATCAGCGAGGCGACGTCCTCGAGAATCCGCACCGGGCTCGTTTCGATCGATTCGATCGTCATGCGGCCTGCTTCAATCTTCGACATGTCCAGAATGTCGTTGATAATCGTGAGCAGATGATTCGCATTGCTGCGGATTGTGCGAATCGCATCAGCCGCCTGCAGCGGATTTTTCGCGAGATCACCATCAGCATCGAGCAGATCGGCATAGCCCAGAATCGCCGTCATCGGCGTGCGAATTTCGTGGCTCATGTTCGCCAGAAACTCACTTTTCATGATGTTGGCTTCTTCCGCCTGACGCTTCGCTTCACTCAGCTTGTTCTCATGTTCGATCTGCTTATTGATCACTTCCGTGAACATGATAAGGCCGCAGATTTCGTCATCGGCGTCCTTCCACGGACAAAGCTGCCAGCGCACCCATGTTGTTTCGCCGTTCTCGCGTTCGAATGAGTCGCGTTCGGACGAATGGACTTCACCACTCATGACGCGTTGATGGATCTCTTTCCAGCGCCCAGGCAGCGTGGGAAACACGTCATAATGACAGCGCCCCAGAACGTTGCTTTCCTGCAGATTGTATTGTTCGTACCATCCGCGACTTGCGGCCAGATAGTGCATCCCCGTGTCGAACATCGCGACCGCGGCGGGCGTGTGTTCGACGAACAGTCGTAACCGCTCCTTCACCGCGCGCAGTTCATCGTTGGCACGCCGCTGCGTGGAAATGTCCTGGAAAGCACCCCAGAGTTTGACGCACTTTCCGTTCGACAACTCCGGATTGCCGATCGCGCGAACCCATCTTCGGTTGCCCTTCGCGGTGATGAACGGCAGCTCCAGATCGTACGATTCGCCGCAGACAATTGCGCGCTGTACCGCCGTTTCGATCGTGGTGCGTGCGCTGCCTGGATAAAACTCGAGCGCTTCCTCCAGACGCGGGCGCTTCCCGGGTACCACTTCATGGATGCGGTAGACTTCGTCGGACCACGTGACATAGTTCGTCTTGAGGTCGAGCGACCACCCTCCGATTCGCGCCACCGAGCCGGTCCGTTCGAGCAGCGCCCGCGAGTCTCCCAGCTCGATCATTGCCCGCCGCAGTTTCTGACGGTTATCTCCGGCCCGGCGCAGGCTGACCGTCAGCAAGCTCAGAAGGATCAGCAGGCCGCCGATCGCCGCCGGAGTCCCGGCATTCGCGATCCGTGCCAATCGCGCCTCATGGGTAAGCCACGAAAGCGGGACCGCAATCATCACCTGAATGCCGCTGCCTTCTACCGTGTGGATGCCCTTCGCCCGAAACAGCCCGAGATAACGCTCGGACTGTTTCACCGTCACGTGCGATGCTTCCCCACGCGTGAGCGGTGCGAGAATCGTAGCCAGCGCACCGGGGGAAATGGGTGGATCAAC
>JBFWWY010000319.1:0-4879 GCA_050245935.1 Phycisphaerae bacterium
TCCGCGCCGCCGGCCACGAGTGCTTTCGCAACGTCCACCTGATTCTCCCACGCCGCAAAATGCAGCGGTGTGGCATGATCATAAGCGCCGCGCGCGTTCACGTTCGCACCCATCGAAATCAACCATTCCGCGGATTGTACGGCGTTGGTCATCGCCGCGACGTGCAGCGGCGTGGCACCGCGCCCGATCTCGTAAAAATAAATGTGAAGCGCGTTCGTATTTTCGCTCGTCCGAAAAAGGTTTTCACGTATGCAATTTCCCAGCAGCGATCCATCGTTCGCGATCAGCAACTGAAGAGCGGTCACGTCACCTGTCGCCGTCGCGATGACAATGTCGTTCATCGCGCCATGTAAAACAAGGAATCGCGCGACGTCCCGTCGCTGTTTCGCTGCATATTGCGCAGCGGTGCTCTCATGATCGATACAGCGCGAATCGATCTCCGCACCGGCGTCGAGCAGAATTGCTGCGATATCCGGCGTCGCAGCATGCGACAAAGGCGTCAAACCGTCGCCGCCGCGACGATGAACGCACTGGGGATCGTCCGCGATCAACATTCGCAACGCCTCAGCATCATTCAGTGCGGCAAGCGTATGTGCATCGGCTATTGCGCCCCGAGAAAGCAGAAACTCCGTGAAAGCGGCGTCGCCACAAGGTAGTACGCCGTAGCTGCCGGCCCACCAATCCGACCGCTGGTGGATATCTGCGCCGGCATCAAGCAGGCACTGCACCATATTCCGGTCGCGACGGTTCACGGCATGAATCAGCGGAGTCGCGCCGAAGCTCCGATAGTCGTATGCGTGCAGGAGCGAAGGATCTTTTTGAAGCAATGTGCGAACAAGCGCGTCATCGCCGCTGCACACAGCGTTCATGAATTCCGTTACGGCGGGGGTGTTGGTCGCCGGTTGATCTTGAAACCGCGTTGCCGTGGTCATCAGTGCGCTCCGCTTCGAGTCACAGCAATGTATCGGATTCCGGATTGCAAATCCCTGTGATGCCAAAATTCTTTGAAGGCCGATGCGCGTTCCGCTCCTTTCGATTATCCTCCAAAAGTCGGTGGCGCAAGATTTCGTTCCCGGCACGCGAATCGCAAGCAGGCTTCGATGTCTACAAGATGCGCTGCTCACCGGTATGCATTCGTACGTACATAACATTTTCGTCCTCTGACCAGATTTCCGCTTCCGGAGTTCCACATGCACCCCACTCAGTGTTTTTTGCAAAAGCCGGCGACCGTTGCCTTGGTGGCGCTCCTCACGTGGAGCACGGCCTACGCGCAGTCCGTACAAAAAATGATTGACGAGTTCGTTCAGGGCCGGCTGCCGGAATGGGTGTCGCTTTACAAGGAACTGCACCAGCATCCCGAACTCTCCCTTGAAGAGTCAGAATCCGCCGCGCGCATCGCGGCACGTCTGCGTGCACTGGAATTTACGGTCGTCGAGAAACTAGGTGGCAATGGCGTTGTCGGGCTGCTGAAGAACGGTGACGGCCCTTGCGTGATGATTCGGGGCGACATGGACGCATTGCCGGTGGTCGAAGAGACGGGCCTGCCTTATGCGAGCGCGGTTCGGGTCACGCGTGAAGACGGTTCCACCGTCGGTGTGATGCATGCCTGTGGTCATGATGTTCATCAAACCTGTCTGCTCGCGTCGGCGGAAACACTCGCCAAGCTGCGCGATCAGTGGCAGGGGACATTGATGATCCTCGCGCAACCGGCTGAAGAAATCGGCGCGGGGGCCCGTATGATGATCGAAGACGATGTGTTCAAGAAGACAGTCAAGCCCGACTATTGCCTTGCTCTTCACGTCAGCTCCGCGGTGCCTGCGGGTTTCGTCACGTATACACCCGGCTGGGCCCTCGCGAATGTGGACTCGGTCGACATTACCGTGTTTGGCCGCGGTGGCCACGGTTCGCGACCGAATGAAACCGTCGACCCGATCGTCGCCGCTTCGCACGTTGTTGTCGCGTTGCAAACTATTGTCAGTCGCCGGCTTGAGCCCACCGAACCCGGCGTCGTCACGGTCGGCTCATTTCACGCCGGGTCAAAACACAATATTATTCCGGATGAAGCGAGACTGCAGCTCACGGTGCGCTCGTACGGGGAGGAAACCCGTAAACTCCTGCTCGATTCGATTCGTCAGATTACCCGCGATACCTGCAAGGCGCTCGGCTGTGAGCGCGAGCCGGAGATTATCATTCGCGACCACGAATTTACGCCATCCACTTATAACGATCCCGATTTGTCGGCCCGGGCGGCGAATATCATGGAACGGGTAGTCGGGAATGAAAAAGTTACGACGACAAAACCCGTGATGGGAGGAGAGGATTTCGGTCGGTATGCCGCGACACTTGAAGTACCCGGCTTCATCTTCTGGTTGGGCAGCGTGCCGCAGGAGCGCTACGATGCCAGTCTGCAAGAGAACGGCGCGCCGCTGCCGTCCATTCACTCCAGCAGATATTACCCCGACCCGGAACCCACCATCGAAACCGGCGTGCGCTGCATGACCGCGATCGCGCTGGACTTATTTCACAACAAGTAAGTGCGGCGCCGCGGCATTTGCCCGGCAGATGCCGCCGGCGCGCATTTCATTACACAGGTGTCGTACGCGCCGATCCAACAGGGCGATTCCGGCTACAACGGCTCCCACAGGTCGCGCAAATCGCGCGACGTTGCGGCGGAGATGTTGTTGATATCCAGAATTTGCGATTGGTTCTTGATCACCTCTTTGGGTTCAAAAACAATCTTCTCTTCGTATTCGTCTTCGAAGCGGAAGATCAGATAGTCCTTTTCGTTTTCCTGAATCACCTTCATCAGGTGCTTGATATTGCGAATGGGTGTCTCGTTGACGTGGGTGAGAACCGAGAGCGGGTCAAGTTGGTAACCCTTGTTCAGCTTATGCGGCAACATGCGCGAGCACGTCGCGACGAGCTCAAAGTCCGAGCCGGGTTCCAGATAGTCATTGATGCGGCGCGTGATCAGACGTCCCGAGGCCGCGAGATAAGCCAGCGCGTTGGGGCCCGCCTGAAGCAGTAGCTCGGAGGTGACCGGCGTAAACACGATTCCCCCGTAAATAAAATACGTGGGGCGGTCACCTTCCATGTGCCGAATCAACCGATTGGGTTGCGTCACCGTCGGCACGTCGATTTCGCGGCGTTCGCCGTCACGAATGATCGTGAGTTTGATCGATTCGTTCGCGGACTTCTTCGAGATGAGATACGGCCACGCGACGCGCAGGTTGTTTTCAATCGGGATCATGCCCAGATTGTCGATCTCCACCCCTTCGCAGGCCGCGATGACGTCCCACGGCTGAATCAGTTCCTGCAGGGTCGGCTGATTGACGCGATGCACGACAACGCCCGTATCTTCGCGCTGGAGCTTGAGAAAGTCGCGCATGGCCGGATTCTCCAGCGTCGCGGAATTCAGATCGATCTTGGGAAAGCCATCAAATTTTTCGTCACTCCAGTCTTGCAGGAAATGCTGGATGACTTCGACGGGAATGAGGTAGCCGATGTTGTCGCCGGTCGATAGCCGACTGAAAACGATTCCGACAATTTTTCCGTTATCGACTGCGGCACCGCCGCTGTTTCCCGGATTGATCGCGGCATCGACCTGAATTCGCAGGAGCGCGGTCTCACCGTAGTACGGTGCATACTCAATCCGCGAAACCACGCCTTCGGTCACGGAGACCGTGTCACCGCCGGTCGGATATCCGATGACTTCCACTTTGGTCTGCAACGTCGGAATGCCTTCGGCGAAAGGAATCGGCGGCAGATCCTTGATTGCCTCGGCATCGTCGATGCGCAAGGTCGCAAGATCGCAATCTTCAGAAATGTACTCGACCGTCGCATCCAGCCGATCGGACGACTGGTTCGGCTGCACGTAAATTTGCTGCGCGTCCTTGACGACATGCGCATTCGTCAAAATCCGCCCACCCTCAATCACAACGCCGGAACCGGTCGCTTCCTGCGCGGGCCGCACTTCCCACGGTCGAAACATGTTGGGCGGTGATTGCGAGGCAAAAATTTTGACGATCGAGTCGCGTACTTCGGCTGCGGTTTTATCCGCGCATGCACTGATCGTGACGAACAAAAGAATCATATTGAACGAAATGAGTTTCATGCTTACTCCAGATTCCGGGGAGGAAATACGCGCCAATCTCGCGCCGATCATACAGGGCGTAGCGGTCTTTGCGAACCGTGTTCCGTTTCGCCGCCCTGACTCCTGTTATCGGTGATAGACGATACCGAAGCCGACATCCGTTCATGGTGAGTTCCGTGCAGATGATGCACAGACCGCGTCCAGGAAGTCTCCGACGCGGCGGCGCAACTCTACCGAGGCGACCCGTTCAATTCCGAGATGACCCGCTTGCGGTACTCTCCAGAGCGATTTCGGTTCGCGCGCCGCTTCATATAGCTCCATCCCGCGCTCCGGGAAACAGATCTGATCTTCTTCAGCAACAATCATCAGCAACGGGCGCGGTGCCAACGCGACAATCGCCTCCAGCGGATCATGCGCAGAACCGATCGTTGCGCGGACGATTTTGTCGGCCAGGAACCGCGAGTAAATCTTGCGCGAAAGATGATCCGTTGCGATCGCGCGATAGCTGTCAAATGTCGTTTCCGCGATCAGCGCGCGAATCTCGGATCGCGCGGCGGCGACGACGGTCGCGACCGCGCCGCCGATGGATTGGCCATATGCGACGATTCGATCAGGATCGACGTCTTTGCGGGTGAGCAGGTAATCGAGCGCGCCGTGACCATCGTCAATCGTACCCGCGCGAGTCGGCCTGCTCGCGGACTGTCCGAATCCGCGATAATCGAAAAGTAAGAGGTTGTATCCTATTTCCGGTAACCACCAGACCAAAGCAAGGTGGTTTGAAATGTT
>JBFWWY010000320.1:0-4866 GCA_050245935.1 Phycisphaerae bacterium
GCGCCACCTGCCCCGAACACGGCACCGCCGCCGGAGGGATTGTTCGTGCCCGCTTTGAACAATCCTGGAAAAATCTCTGGATTGCATCCTGCGAGGGCGGTCAAAAAAATCGTCAGACCCCAGACTTTGGCAAGTACGCGCATCTTTTGCTCCGAAAATTCGCTCCCGTCCCCCGTTGGCGAAAGACGGCTTCGAGGTATAGGTCGGTCGGATTGTCGCTCCGGTTTAAGAGTTCGACCGGAAGTGGTGTGCCGCGTACTGGAAGTTTGCGTTATATGTGGCGCGGAAGCGAATGATTCAACTTATTCGGACTGTGCCGTGGCTGAATAATCATTCCGCGCACATGCGTCAGGTTGTGGCGGGAGAATGCGCTGCAATGCACTGGTGACGGCCGCACTTTCCAGTTCATTCATGCAATTGTGATGTCCGAGCGGGCAGATGCGCCGGTAACACGGCATACACGGAAGTGCGTCGCGACGGACTACAGTTGCAGCGTCCGAATACGGGCCCGTACGCGCGGGATTCGTCGGTCCGAATATCGAGATAGTGGGTAGCTGGAGCGCGGCAGCAATATGCATGGGGCCGGAATCCATGCAGACCACCGATGACGCGCGTTCGAGGATGGCGGATAACTCCCGCAAACTGGTCGCGCCGGCGAGATTGTGCGCCCCCGCGCCAACCGCGGTACAAATCTCTTCGGCAGCGGCACGCTCATCCGGGGCGCCGAGAAGAACGATCGGCATTCCCTGCGCGCGGAGCCATTGCGAAACTTCCGTGAGCTTCGCGATCGGCCACTGCTTGGAAGGCCACCGCGCGCCGGGAACGACTGCGACAAAGTCGCCGCTCGCAACGCCATGTTCGAGCAACTTTCTTTCGGCCGCCGCGCGGTCCGCACCTGATATCGCAAGCGGAAATACGATGGGATCGACCATCATGCCGAGCGACCGTGCGAGCGCTACATTTCGTTCCACGGCATGGCCGTTTGCGTCAATTGCGGTCCGCTCGGAATAAAACCAGCGACTGGCCTCGCGTGCGTCGGCGAAACCCACGCGCCGCTTCGCGAACGTCATGCCCGTGAGAAAGCCGCTGCGGAAGAGGCCCTGCAAATCAATCACGAGATCGAATTTTCTCGTGCGCAGTTTGTGGAGAAACGCGACGAAGCTCGCCAGCGCCGTTGGGTGATACCAGATTTTTCCGTACCTTTTGCGATCAAAGACGATCAGCTCGTTCACCAGCGGATGTCCTTCGAGAAAATCCGCGAAATTGCGATTGACGAGCCAGGAAATGTGGGCGTTTGGGTACGTGCGACGAAGCGCCGCGAGCACCGGCAGCCCGTGAACGATATCACCGAGCGAGCTGGGTTTGATCAGCAGAATACGCACCGGGATCTGGCGCGCACTCGGTGATCTGTCCACTTCGGCAGTTGTCGGCGATTGCGACATGTGAGCGAGTATAGAGGCGTTGATTTCAAGGGACCAATATGCCGGAGATTTCAGCCGCGCGGTTGCGAACGCCGATACCGTCACGGCAAAGCGGCGAAACTCGCTTGGCCGACATTTCTCTACAGGATCGTCCTCCAAATCGTGACACCTTTGCGGAAGACCGGCAACCAAAGATTCGCCTGAGCCGAAACCATTTGAGTTTGAAAGGAACGAAATCATGGCACGCTTGCAGACCGTTGATCCGAAAACCGCCGAAGGCCGCGCCAAAGAGATTTTTGACGGGCCGCTGAAAGGGAAACACTTTAATCTTTTCAAAGCGCTCGCGAATTCGCCGGCGGCGCTGGATGCGTATTTGGGCATCTCGGGCGCGTTGTCCAAGGGCCAGTTGAGCGCGAAGGAATTGGAAACGATTCAGCTCGCGGTCGGGCAACAGAATCAATGCGATTACTGTCTCGCGGCACACACCGGTCTCGGCAAACAAGCCGGTCTCCCAGCGGATGAGATCATTAATATCCGGAAGGGCAAACCCGTGGACGCAAAACTCGCGGCCTTGACGAAATTTTCACTCGCATTGCACGAAAAACGTGGAAATGTCAACGACAGCGACATCGTCGCGCTGAAGAACGCCGGCTATCACGACGGCCACATCGCCGAAACAGTTGCCGCGTACGCCCTCGCGACGTTCACGAATTATTTTAATCATGTAAACCAGACGGAGATTGATTTCCCTGCTGCGCCGGCGATCTAAGGCGATTACAATCAGGAAATGACATCTTCTGAAACAAATGCCGCAACGCAAGACGCACGACCCGTCGTGGTATACGACGGGTCTTGCCCTTTTTGCCTGAAGCAGGTCGCGCGGTTGAATCGGCGCGATCGCAACAACGCGCTGGAGTTTCTGCCCAAGCAGACGCCCGGACTCAGCGATCGATTTCCTCAACTCGCCGACATGGATTTCGAAAAAGGACTTCGTTTTGTTACCCCCGATGGATCCGTTTCGGTCGGATCCGACGGCGTTTACGAGATCGCGCGACGGGTCTCACTCTATCGCAATTTCGCGTGGCTCTACCGCGTCCCCGGATTGCACCAGCTTTTTCGCGGACTGTACGCGTGGGTGGCGAAGAATCGTTACAAACTCGCCGGTTCGTGTGAGACGGGGACCTGCGACGTCGGCGCACCGCGTGATGATGCCGCTGTTTCTCAGGAGTTCCGGTGAAGCAATGCGAGCGTTTCGGCGCGGGTGGAGGCGCTTTCTTTCATCACGCCGCGAAGCGCTGAGGTGACCATCGAACTCCCGGGTTTGCGCACACCCCGACAGGTCATGCACGTATGTTCGGCTTCAATGACGACAGCACAGCCGGTAACGCGGAGCTTGTCGCGCAGGAGGTCGGCGATTTGCGACGTGAGGCGCTCCTGAACCTGCGGGCGATGGGCGAAGACATCAACAATTCGGGCCAGTTTGGAGAGACCGAGCACTTTTCCGCCGGGGATGTACGCGATGTGCGCTTTGCCCATGAAGGGCATCAGGTGATGTTCGCACATGCTGTTGAACGTGATGTCGCGCAGCACGACTATTTCGTGATGATCTTCGTCAAACATCGCGGCGAGATGCGTTTCGGGGTCCTGGCGGAGGCCGTCGAATAGTTCGGCGTACATTTTCGCGACGCGCTTCGGGGTTTTCTTCAATCCTTCACGGTCGGGATCTTCACCGATCGCGATGAGAATTTCGCGGACGGCGTTTTCGATGCGCGGCTGGTCGACTTCCGAATTTTCAAAGTGGGGGTCGATCATGATTTTGTTCTTTGTTCCGTTTGATTCATCTCACTTGAATTCTGGCAGCAAGCTGCCAGTGGCGCCCACCCGCAAATGCCTTCGTGCTGCAATCAACTGGCGCTGTTGTCTAACGCCGTTTGCGCTTCCTCACGGGCGCGGCTCTGATCGGCTTGTGTGGTGCCGACCGTTTTGCGCAGGGATAATCGTTCTGCGCGGCGCTAATCAGTCATTTGGATCTCGACACGTTAATCCTCGCCCCCTCGAATCCTTGAATCCTCGAATCCTTGAATCCTTGAATCCTTGAATCCTTGAGCCCTCGAATCCTTCCTAACACACATGTCTTCGCAGATACTCGACCGTCAGATTCACGCCAAAGCCAGTGGCACCGACGCCGGTGAGCGGATTGCCGTCATCGTCTGACGCAGTGCCGGCAATGTCGAGATGTGCCCAAGGCACTTCCGGATTGACGAACTGCTTCAGAAAGATGCCGCCAACGGTCGCGTGCGCCTGCCGTTTCGTCGACGAATTTTTCATGTCGGCATCGTTGGACTTAATCAGCGGGAAGTAATCGTCCCAGATCGGCAACGGCCAGAGGCGTTCGTGCGTCACGCGTCCCGACTCGGTCAGCGCATCAGCCAACTGCTCATCATTGCTCATCAGCCCGGCGCATGCCACGCCGAGCGCGACGAGGACCCCGCCGGTGAGCGTCGCGTAATCGATCATGCGCGTCGGCTTCAGAAACTCCTGCGCGTACCACAGCGCATCCGCGAGGACGAGACGGCCTTCGGCGTCCGTGTTGGCAATTTCGACAGTCTTGCCATTGGCCATCGTGATGATGTCGTCCGGCTTGTAGGCGTCGCCGGTGATGGAGTTTTCCGCGACAGCGAGAACACCGACGACATTGCACGGCAAACCGAGCGCCGCGACCGCGTCCAGGATGCCAAGTACTGTCGTTCCGCCGCATTTGTCGTACTTCATCGTTGTCATCGCAGCAGCGGGCTTGAGCGAGTAGCCGCCGGTATCAAACGTGATCGTCTTGCCGATCAGCACCGTCGTCGAGCGGCTTTTCGGCAGCGGTCGATATTCGAGAACCAACAGGCACGGCGGTTTCGAGCCGGCCTTGCCGACGTTGAGCAGGCCGTTCATGTTCAGTTCTTTGGCCTTGGCGGCATTGACGACCGTGAGCTTCAGCTTGCGATTGCTCGCGAGTTTTTTTGCTTCCGCGGTCAGCGTCGCGGGGTTGATGATGTTCGCAGGCTCGTGAGCGAGGCGTCGCGCGTAGTTGGCGGCGTCGGCGATGGTTTGCGCGTCGCGGATGTTGCTCATCACGCGCTTGATCTGGCCGGCGTCATGCGCGAGGAGCGTAATTCTGATCAAGGGAATTCGGCGCTTGTCGTCGGCGAGATGCTTGTCGTATTGCCAGCCGGCGAGGGTCATGCCGTGCGCGATGGGACCGACGGCGTCGTCCGGCGGCGCGCTGATGAGGTCGTCGATCGCGAGGGCGGCGCGCTCGACTTTTTCGTTGATGAGCCAGCGGGCGATCTCCGCGCCGGCCTGGCGAATGCGGGCTGCAGTGAGTTCAGCCGCGGTGCCGAGACTGACAATGATGACGCGACGAAACGGGCCGTTCGCACAAGCGGTGTGCGCGATC
>JBFWWY010000321.1:0-4864 GCA_050245935.1 Phycisphaerae bacterium
TGACGCTATAATTCCGGACCATGCACACCGGTGGGGGATGGATCCCCGCGCGATGCTTCACCTGTTCCGGGGAGATTTTTTTCAATGCAGATCCCGAATATTCGTTTCGCCGCGCTGGTCCGCGTGACGGTGGTTGGGTTCCTGGGGACGATGACGATCAGTGGCTGCGGCGATCTTTCGGCGGCGACGGATTCATTCTTCGTCCGCGGGGAGCCGTTTGTGATCTCCGGCACCTTCGCGATCGTCGACAACGGCAACGGCCCCTGCCCGGTATGGTTTGGGGACAACGGCGCAACCTATCATCTGTTTCAGGCGGCGCGCGTGACGAATGCGGATTTTGACGCAGCCACAACCCCGGGAGCGCGAAGCCGCCTGGAGATTGCGCCGCGCAACGATCTGTTTCTGGCATGTGAGGTCGGGACAATCGTCGAGGTGCAGCGCGTGCTGGAAGTAGTGGATTAGGCAAACGGGTGGCGGGGGACGTCTTGAAAAACATTGCCCTGGCAGTGATGGCGTTGAGTTTCTTGCTCACCGCCTGCGGTGTGTCGACGGCACCGCCGGACCGGGTTCTTCCGGTCACGATATACGACGTGGCATTTCTGAAGCCACCGGCGGTGCGCCACGCTGTGCGAATTTATCAACCGAATCTGCTTTCTTCAACGGCGGATACACGACAGTACTTCGCGTTTGCATTTACCGTGCAAACGAATGCGCCGGATGGTTTCGGCGTGCAGTTCCTGCCCGAAGGCGCGTCGGGGACCGGTTCTTTGCTTGTGGAGCGCTCGTCCAGCGCGGAGGTCCCCAGCGCGCGCGAGCGCGAGGCGCTGATCGCGCTGGTGGCAGAGATTGATTCCGCGATTGCGGACGACAGCGGTGTGTTCACCTTGTTACGACGCAACGGGAAAGTACTTCGCGTGGGTGTTGCGCTTCCAGCGACATTGCTTTCGGGAAGGCCGCTGGTGCGCGCCTATGACACAACAACGGAAGACGGCACGCCGCTGCAGTTCGATCAGTTCGCGCTGACACGGGAGTTCTTTTATATCGCTGTTGTGGGGGATTCTGTACTGTGGGGGAACGGTCTCCGCGAAGAAGACAAGTATCCGGCGATCGTCGCGCGGGAAATCGAAGCGGCATATGATGTGCATGTGGTTGCCCAGCGCTTTGCGCAAAACGGTGCGCCGGTCAAAGCCAACGACGAAGGAGCTTTCTGCGAATTCGACTGTTTCGGTGAAGTGCCAACGATTCTGACTTCATTGGAAACGCAGGCGATGCGAATCGAGCGGCCGGAGTTGGTTCAGCTTGTCCTGACGCAGGGATGCATCAACGACGTCGGCCTGCCGCGGATCGTCGACCCGGAAATTCCGATTGAAGAGCTTTCACTTGCCACCGATCTCGCCTGTCGCGGTCGAATGCGAGATTATCTCGCCATCCTTCAGACGATCGTGCCCAATGCGAAGGTACTGGTGATGGGGTATTACCCGATCGTGGGGTCAACGAGTGATTTGTTCGGCGTGGAGGCGTTTTTTCAGACCAATACCGGCGTGATTGACGAAGAAGAGGGATTGATCCTTCCCGATCCGCAGAATCTGCAACTCTTGCGGGATCAGGTCACCATTCGCGCGCAGCGCTTTCGCGAGGAATCGGACATTGCATTGCAGACGGCGGTTGATGTCACGCGGTCGGCCTTCCCCGCTTTTGACGTCACGTTTCTGGCTTCGACATTCGGACCCGAGAACGCTGTTTTTACAGCGGATGCCTATCTATGGGGAATGACCAACGACAATCCGCGATTCGATGAATTCCCGGACACGTTGCAGTTGTTTCCCGAGGATGACGTGCAGGATTTACGCTATCAACGCTGTCTCGCCGCAGCGGGATTGGAAACCCTGCTGCTCTGTCTGTATACCTCCGTCGGCCATCCCAATCGGGCAGGGGCAGCGTCGTACGCGGCGGTCGTCATGGAAAACCTTCGCGCAACGGGTTTTCTGCCTTAGGTTGCGAGGGGCTTGCCGAACCGCGTCGTTTTGCCGAAGATTCAAACTCGTTCGCAGAGCGGGTTGGCGGTTTGCCCTGACTGTTTGTTATCTCACCAGTGGTATCGAAGCACGGTTTCATGAAGCAACGCAATCAGGATTTGCTACTGGGCATCACTGCGATTGTGATGTTCTCCCTCGGTCTCGCGACATTTCTGTTTTTGTATGACACCACGCCGCCGAACGTGCGCGAAATTGAAATCCAGTTTCGACATCGCGAAGGCATGGTCCCCCTGGTGAAGGGCTCCCCGGTCCTGCTGGCGAATTCGTTGACTGTCGGACGGGTGATGGAGGTCGGGGCCAAGCAAATGGACACGCCGCAAGGGCTGGATACGTTCATCATTGTGAAGGCGCTGATTCAGAACGATCTGAAAATCTACAAGAACTGCAAAATCAATACGAATCAGCCGGCCGTGGGCGGTAACGGCTATGTGAACATCGTCGATCTGGGAAACCCCGATGCGGTGGCGCTCGCGGATGATGATGCAATCCGCGGTTTGCCGCCTGAGAGTTTTGCGGCAGTGATCAGCGGACTTTCGACGCGCATTCTCGGTGAAGGCGGACTGATGGATCAGGTCGAAGGATTGCTCGATCCGGAGTCGGAAGGCTCGCTGGTATACAAAATGTCGACGAGCATGTCGGACGTGAACGACATCACGACGCTGCTCAAAGTGCAGCTCAGTCCGGATGAACAGGATAATCTGCTGGCAAAATTGAACATCATTCTGGATCGCGTCGGGCGGTTGGCTTCGTCCCTGGAGGAGGAGTTCGAAGCGGACAACGGTGTCGGAACACTCGCAAAAGTGCATCTCGCACTGGATGACCTGGATCGCGCCTTGCGGAGCATCGCCGACATGCTCGATGAAAACCGCCCGGTGCTGCGCGAAACCATCGCGAGTGTGCAGCACACGGCCAAGGTGCTGGACGAAGATATTCTCGCCGCGCTTGCGCGGGAGTTCGATCGCGATGATCCGACGACGCTGCTCGGCAAACTGCATGCTTCCATGGACAACGTCCAAGCTGCGATGAATGACATTGAAGAAATCACAACGACCGGAAAACGAATACTCGTGCTCAGCGAGCCGGCGATCGAGCGGGTGCTCAATAACATCACGGAAATGAGTGTGGAACTGCAGCGCGCGACGGCCGAACTGCGTCTCAATCCGTCGCGACTGATCTGGGGACCGGGCAATATCGAACAGCAGAACATTCCCGCGTTCAATGCCGCGCGCGACTTTGCTGCCGCTGCCACAGCGATGGACGCGACGTCGGGAAGGCTCAAAGCGCTGCTGGAAACGGCAGGGCCGAACGCGAGCCCGCAGACGCGTCAGGAAATCCAGCGATTGCAGTCTGAGTTGCGTGATGCGTTCGGAAGATTCGAACGAGCAGAAAAGTTCCTGTACGAAGAAATTCAGAAGAGCGGTCGCCGATAAGGCCGAGGGGGCGCGGCCATCAGACAACTCGAATTTGACATTCTGATCGCCGGGGCGGGACCCGCGGGGGTCGCTGCTGCGCTGGTTGCGTCGCAAGCGGGTCGTTCGGTATGTCTGCTGCATGCCCGAAACGCGGACGCTGGAGCGGCAACCGACTGGATCAGCCCTGCGGGCATTGCGCTGCTGCAGTCCCTGAAAATCGAGGTGCCGGCGACCGCGCGCGTGCTGTGCGACGAACTGCGGATTCGAGACTGGGATCTGGCAGCGAAGCGCTCGGTTCGCGGACCCAAACTGACCAGTTGGGTCGTCGATCGCGCAGCGTTTGACAAGCATCTTCTGAAGTCGGCGGGAGAGCGCGGCGTGGAAACACTCGCGAAGTTTCCCCCTGCCGAGGTGATGATCGGCGAGGAAGCAGTCAGCGTGCGAGCAGGCGCAAGCACGCGACGCGGGCGGATTCTGCTGGTTGCGCAAGATCCGACAGGCATCATCCTCGAGAAACTCGCCGGAGACGCGGGGGGGCCTGTCGCCGGACCGACCAGCAATTTGCTGATCAACGCACAAGCCGGTTCGCGGTCGGAAAATGGCATCGACGTGATTTTCGGCAATGGAAAGCCGCTGACGCGGGCCATGGTCATGACCGCCGGCAATGCCGTCACGATACATCTGATTGTCGATGGCGCGCCCGCGGCTGCCCTCACGGCCGCCAGGAGTCTGTGCACGCGTCTGTCTGCGTGCGGGTTGATCGAATCTCAAGATGACGTCAAATCGATGAAGCCGGCAGCAAGCGCTCCGCAGGCGTTGCAAATGGATCATCACGTGGGGAAACGGACGCTGCGCATCGGAGAGGCGGGCGGATTCTATTCCTCATTGGCCAACGAATCGATTTATCCAGGCATGCAGTCCGGCGTGTGCGCAGCCGAAATCGCGGATGCGGCGCTCGCGGCCGCTTCCATTCAAGACACCATCATGAACTATCGCGTGCGATGGCGCGAGCAGCTCGCGGCGTATCTGCAAATGCCGAATTCCGACCTGCCGCTGCTATTGCCGCTCGTATTTCGCAACGAAAGAATGTGCGAACGGATCGCGCATGGTATTCTTCTGGGTGAACAGTTTTGATTCCGGCCCGGGCATCAGGAAAGAAGCATCATTGAATG
The DNA here is from genome assembly GCA_050245935.1 of Phycisphaerae bacterium. Taxonomy (GTDB): domain Bacteria; phylum Planctomycetota; class Phycisphaerae; order UBA1845; family Fen-1342; genus JALHOX01. Next base: position 4,621 of record JBFWWY010000321.1, read on the forward strand.
GCTTTTGACCTCAACAACCTGCGCATTCGCCAGTATCCGGATCCGTGCCTGCGCGAGGTCGCGACGACCGTGACGCAATTTGACGAAGAACTCGCTGCCCTGTCGGCGCGAATGCTTACGCTGATGCATCAGGTGCGCGGCGTCGGATTGGCGGCACCGCAGGTCGGAGTGGCGCTTCGGTTATTCGTCATGAATCCAACAGGTGACGTCGCCGATGATCTCGTGATCGTCAATCCGCAACTGA
>JBFWWY010000322.1:0-4851 GCA_050245935.1 Phycisphaerae bacterium
TCGTGAGTTGATTCGCCTGCACCCGGACACGCGCAAGGACGGCTTCGATGTCTGGGTCAGTGAGTTCGCCGATTCATCCATCAACATTTTCATGAACGTGTTCTTCGAGTCGCCGGACTGGAGTCTGGAGCTCGAAGCGCGACATCACTTTGCCATGGGGATCATGCGCCTGGCAAAGCGGCTCGGCATTGAATTCGCTTACCCCACGCAGACAATTCATCTCGAGAAGGCAAGCGCGGAGGTGGATGCCGCCCCGCCGGATCGTCCCGCGTTACCCAGCGACGCGCGGGGCGCGGGCGCGGTGGCGCGCAGCGCCGTCGACGAGATCCTCAAGGAATTTCCGTACCCCGTGAAAAAGGACCCAGCCAAAGACGCACCAAACGCCTGATCGTGCGGCGAGTGCGCTCAATGCGGCCAATCCGTCGGCACAAACGCTGCAGGGAAATGTTGTACGTCCGGGGGTTGCTTCGCAACGCCGAAAAGGACAGTAACGACGTCGAACCGCAGGATGTTGTTTTGCAGGGCCATCTTCTGCACGTACCACGCCGCGGCGCGTGACAGCTTTGCCTGTTTGGACTTCGTGACGCGGCGCTCCGGATCCAGCAAGGCATCGCTCGACTGCGTCTTTACTTCGATAAAAACAACTGTGGTGCCGTCCCGCGCGATCAGGTCGATCTCGCCTACCGGCGTGCGATAGCGGCGTTCGAGAATCCTGCACCCACGCTTGCGCAAGAACCTTTCCGCAACCTTTTCGCCGGCGACTCCCGTGATGTCACGCGCGTTTGCCAACTCTTACCTCTCGCGTCAACAAGCGGGCGCTACACTTTCTGCTTTGCACGCTTGCTGCGACATCAAATAAAAAGACGGACCGCCGTGGGTCCGTCCTGGAAACCGTTTACCAATCACGAAGCATAGCGGGGTCCGTTATGTCGCCGAGACGGCCATCTCTTCCGAGCCGGACTTCGCCGCCGCGACGGCTTCCTGCGCATCGCGCACCGCTGCGGCTTTCGCACCCTTTGCCGCGCTGGCTTTCTCGCGAAGTTCACGCTGCTCGCGGGTCAGACGCAGTTCCTTCAGGCGGCGCGCCTTGCCAACGCGCTCGCGGAGGTAGTACAGCTTCGCGCGGCGAACCTTGCCGGTGCGCGTCGCTTTGACGGACACAATCTTGGGCGAATGAAGCGGGAACGTTCGCTCAACCCCTTCATCTCCGACCAGTCGGCGCACGGTGAACATCTCATCCAATCCGCTGCCGCGGCGTGCGATCACCGTACCGGTGAAATCCTGGAGGCGTTCCTTGCCGCCTTCGGAGATTTTGAGCGTCACGATGACATTTTCGCCGATCTCAAAACCAATCGGACTCGAGCGTTGGAATTTCTGCTCGACTACGTCAAAGAGGGGATTTCTCATGTGCCTGCTTGCCTTTCTACACCATCACCGACGCCGGCGACCGCGAAGGAAATGCGCCGCGTGGCTCTTGCTGCCTGGGAGGAATCGAATATTGGTTTGCGTCCAGATCCGGTCGTCGCTGAATCGTTCGCTGCCGCGATTGCGCGGCGCGCCACGCCTCAATCTCCGCATGATTGCCGGAAAGGAGCACATCGGGAACGCTGAGGCCGCGAAACTCGCGCGGCCGCGTATAGTGGGGAAACTCAAGTGTGTTTTCGGTGAATGTCTCGCGCGCCGTTGCTGCGTCGTTGCCGAGCACGCCGGGCAACAACCGCGCGACCGCGTCGCACACCGTCAATGCCGGCAATTCGCCGCCGGTGAGCACATAATCGCCGACGCTTAATTCGAGCGGATTCAACAGCTCGATGACGCGTTCGTCGATTCCTTCATAATGACCGCAGATGATCAGTAATCGCTCTTCCGCGAGTGCGAAATCGCTCGCGCACGCCTGATCAAACAAACGGCCCTGCGGGGTCATCAGAATCCGCAGGGCGCGTCGCGTATCAAGTTTTTCGATCGCGAAGACCGCGTCGACGATCGGCTGACAGGAAAGAATCATGCCGGGGCCGCCGCCGAAAGGCCGGTCATCTACTTTTTTGTGGGAATCTGTGGTGTAATCGCGAAGCTGGTGAAGATGAAACTCAATCAGACTCGCGGACTGTGCGCGCCCCAGAATGCTGGCCGACAGATACGGCTGGATCACTTCGGGAAATAATGTGAGCACATCGATACGCATCGTAAATCGCAGTCCGTTTGCGCAACAGCACCGTTAAATCTTGCCTTTGCCAATGCCCTGCTTCACCAGCAGGCTTCGTACCGTTTCGGTCGGCTGCGCACCTTTGCTGAGCCATTCCTCGATTCGCTCGGCGTCGAGCTTCAATTGCTCGTTCTCGTCCTTGGCACACGGAGCGTACGTGCCCAGCTCTTCCAGGACACGACCGTCGCGCGGTGTCCGCGAATCAAACGCACCCAGGCGATACACCGCGTGATGCGTTCTGCCAAATCGTTTCAGCCGGAGCCGAACCGCCATCTCAGTACTCCAAAACGTGCGAATTCAAAGCCATAATTTGACGCGAGGCACCCACCGCCGCACGCTGGCGCGGGCCCAGTAATATAAGGGGGCTCCCGCCAAATGCCAAGCGACGTAGCGGAGAAATAAATGCCGGCGCGGGGCAGTCGTTCGCAAATGCCATGGATATGCCGAATCCCCAGACAGATTGTCAGTGGTGGATCTCGCCCCAAACCCAATGAACGAAAAAACGGACCTGCCGGGCCAACACCCAACGCGATCCGTGGTTTTTTGGAGATTCATGCGTGAGTCGTAGCGGCTGAGAGCCGGTCCCCCACGCTCGGGGACGGTCGACCCCGCTGCGACGACCCGTCGCGTTACCGCAGCTTCCCAGCGGAAACCGCCGCGGCCTTCACGTCCGCCTGCAATGCCTGCCACGCATCGGCAATCGACGCGGTCGGCGTCCAGCCGCACGCTCGAAGCTTGGCGTTGCTGCCGATCAGATTGGCCCCGGGACACTGCGGTTGCGTGTTGTTGTCACAACCCGGCATCTGCACGCTCTGGCCCGCTGACGCCGACCAGCCGTTCCAGATGTCGCCAAAGGTCTTCATCGTGCCGGAGCAGACATTATAGGCCTCGTTGGGCTTGCCGTTCTCCAGGATGCACTGATACCCGCTGACGACATCTGCCACCGAGAGAATATCAAAGCCGTCACCTGCCGTCGGCCATGCGCACTCGCCGCTGGTCGTCGACAAGCCGTGGACGAAGCCGTCGCACGCCTGCCGCCAGAACGAGTCTTCCGGCTGTCCGGCACCGACAAACTGGAACGGCCGCGCCACCATCACGTCGAGGTGGTGCTCGCGATGGAAGGTTGCCGCGATTTGCTCTGCGGCCCATTTCATCGATCCGAATGTGCAATCCGGCTCCGGCGACACGTTCTCAGCGATCGGTGTTCCGTTTGCAAACTGCGAACCGTACACGTCCGAGGCACTGACCATCAGGCAGCGCGCACGCGGCGCGGACCGTCGGACAGCGTCCAGCAGGTTTGCCCAGGCGGAGACGATCCCCTGATACGCAAGCAAGGGCTCGTCAATCGCAGCATTGCTCTGCGAAGGCCCCGCCAGATGCACCACGGCATCCGGCTTGACACTTGCCACGACGCGCGCCACGCTGATCGCGTCGGTCACGTCACAGACAAGCGCCTTGGTTGAATTCTTTTCGTACGCGAGTTTTCTTGCGCGATTCCAAACACCCGCGACGACCTGATAGCCGCTGGTTTTGAGCTTTCGAACAAGATGCGCGCCGGTAAAACCCTCGGCGCCGGTCACCAAAATCTTCTGCACAGTAGAGCTCCTCCTACCAGGATCCGCCAAGCGTTATCGGGGCTTGGACGCGGGACGACTATCCACCGCCGTCAATCCGAACGACAAGGAGGTATCGACGCTCGTTGCGGCGGGCTTTGCTAAGAAGGTCCGTCGATGTGTGGGAATTCCGGAAAAGATTCACGGAACGCGAATTGGTGACGAATTGCGCTGAAAACCGTATTATCCACGGCAAAATTGAACAAAGGAGCGATAAAAATATGTCCGCAAATTCGATGATTACCAGCGCCAAGCAGTCGATGGAAAAATGTCGCGATTTCCTTGTGCAGGAGCTTCGCGGCGTCCGGTCCGGCCGCGCGTCGACCGGCCTCGTCGACACGTTGCGCGTAGAGGTTGCGAGCTACGGCTCGTCCATGCCCCTTAAAGAACTCGCGAGTCTCGCGGTGGCAGACGGCAATACAATCGTCGTCAAGCCGTATGACCCGAGCGTGCTGAAGGATATCGCGAAAGCGATTGAAAAAAGCGACATCGGTATCAACCCGCAGAACGACGGCAAGGTCGTGCGTCTGCCGGTTCCGCCGCTCAGCACGGAGCGCCGCAACCAGATGGCGCAGCGCGTGAAGCAGCTCGGTGAAGCGCAGAAAATCGCCGTTCGCAACATCCGCCGCGACGCGAACAAAGCGATCGACGGGGAGAAGAACAAATCACTGAGCGAAGATGAAGTCAAAAAGGCGCAGGACGAAATTCAGAAAATGACCGACGACTACTGCAAGAAGATCGACGATCTGGTGGCGGAGAAATCGAAGGAAGTGATGGAGGATTAGCGGTTCGTGCGGCGTGACGACGGAGTCGAGTCACGGCAATAGACTTACTGTTCGTGCGACTCATATGTCGAGTGAATCAGCACCGGAGGTGCGATAGAACATAGCCGTGGACGTTAGAGCATATTTAATCCAATCGTAGCGTGTAGCCGCAGTGTTTGATGCAATTGATTGCGTCGGTTGGGGTGACGCGGTCGAGGACGGCCTGGATGTTGGACCAGAGTGATTTCTGGGTGCGACACGCGAGACTGCG
>JBFWWY010000323.1:0-4828 GCA_050245935.1 Phycisphaerae bacterium
AATTACTTCGATCGCAGCCTGAAGAGCTCGGATTTTGAATTGTTGCCCGGCATGGTGCTCGCGATTGAGCCGATGGTCACCGCGGGCTCGCCGGATTGGCAGTTTCGCGATCGCGATCGCTGGTCGGTCATCACGAAAGACCGCTCGCTTGCGGCGCATTTTGAACATACGGTCGCGGTGACGGAAAGCGGAGCCGCGATTCTGACCGACGGAAATTAGGGCGGATGAGATGAAATCGCCCGTGGAGTGCTGAACGATGAAGGTACGAGCGAGTGTCAAACGGATCTGCGAGAACTGTAAAGTCGTACGGCGCAAGGGCGTCGTGCGTGTGATTTGCGTCAATCCGCGACACAAACAGAGACAGGGTTAGGAAAAAGGATAGTCGTATGCCGCGTATTGCAGGTGTTGACGTACCGACGGACAAGCGAATCGATGTCGCGCTGACGCGGATCTACGGCATCGGTCCCCACTTTTCGAAGAAGATTCTGGACGCCGCCAAGATCGATCCGGCGATGCGCGCCGGCAAGCTGACCGAAGATGAGGTCAGCCAGATTGCGGTGATCATCGAAAATGAATATGTCGTGGAAGGCCAGCTTCGGCGTCAGGTGGCGCAGAATATCCAGCGTCTGCGTGATATCCGTTGCTATCGCGGATTGCGGCACAGTCGCGGTCTGCCGGTTCGCGGTCAGCGGACGCGAACAAATGCACGGACGCGGAAGGGTCCGCGCAAGACGGTAGCGGGCAAGAAGAGTATCAAGGAAATGCGTTAGTCCTCTGGCGGAGCGATTGCTTTGGCAACATCGAAGAAACGAATCAGAAAGAACGTCGCGAAGGGCGTCGCGCATATCAAAGCGACGTTCAACAACACGATCATCACGATCACCGATACCAACGGTGCCACGCTGTGCTGGGCATCGTCCGGTTCGGTATCGATGGGTGGCGGCGAAAAGAAATACACGGGTGCACGCAAGAGTACGCCGTTCGCGGCCCAGCGCGCGGCACAGTACTGTGCATCGGAAGCCCGTAAGCACGGCGTCGTCGAGCTGGAAGTCCGGGTCAAGGGACCGGGAGCCGGTCGCGAGTCCGCGATTACGGCATTGCAGACAGCGGGCATGCGAATTCAGTCCATAGAAGATGTGACGCCGCTGCCGCACAACGGCTGCCGTCCTCGTAAGAAGCGGAGAGTATAAGCATGGGGCGGTATACAGGACCGACAAACCGATTGTCGCGCCGCGAAGGCGTGAACTTGATGCTCAAGCCGATTCGCGACGAGACGGGCAAGAATCCGCTGGAGCGCGAATACAAGAATTATCCGCCGGGCATGCACATGTGGCGGCGCGGCAAAACGTCGGAGTATGCGGTCCGTCTGCGGGAGAAGCAGAAGGTCAAACGCTTCTATGGATTGTTTGAGAAACAGTTCATTCGCTATTTCGAAATGGCGGAAAAGTCCAACAAGAACACCGGCATTGCGCTGATGGAATTGCTGGAAAGCCGATTGGATAACGTCGTGTACAAGACGCGATTTATTGCCGGCCGCAAAGGTGCTCGGCAGGCGATTGTCCACGGTCATGTTCTGGTCAACGGTCGCAAGGTCGATCGGCCAAGTTACCTCGTTGCGCCCGGCGACAAGATCTCCATCCATCCGCGCGAGCGTTCGCAGAAACACGCGCGCGCCCAGATGCAGCTTCTGGAAGGCGTTCCGAATCCGCCGTCGCAAAACTGGCTCGAGGTTGACGCCGGCAAGCTCACGGCAACCGTGACCGGGATGCCGACGCGCGACGACGTTTTGATTCCCGTGGAAGAGCAATTGATTGTCGAGTTCTGCTCGCGTTAATCATCGGTCAGTGAACACTTGTAGAATGACCGATTGCGGATGCGAATGCGAGCAAATGCACAGGAGGCATAGCAACATATGCGGTTGAGATGGCGCGGTTTGGAATTGCCGGCACGGGTACTTCGCGACGAGACAATCAGCAATCAGAAGTTCGGCCGATTTACAGCGGAGCCTTTTGAGCGCGGGTTCGGCACAACCGTGGGCAACAGCCTGCGACGGATCCTATTGTCGAGCCTGGAAGGTGCTGCGATCACGCACGTTCGGATCGCCGGCGCGGATCACGAGTTCTGCTCGCTCCCCGGCGTGTACGAAGATGTCACCGACATCATTCTCAATATTAAGTCGCTTGTGGTTTCGATTGATGGCGAAGGCCCGAAGACCATGCGCGTGGAGCGGACTAAAGCCGGTGCCATCACCGCTGCCGACATTGAATGCGAAGCCGGCGTTGAGATTTTCAATAAAGAGCAGCCGATTGCGACGCTGACCGACAATGTCAAGTTTTCGCTTGAATTGCGGGCCGATGTGGGTCGCGGCTACGTGCCGGCCTCGGAGCTGGTGGACGACGATACCGAGCTGGGAATCATCGCAGTCGACGCGCTCTATTCTCCGGTCACGCGCGTTCGCTACCGCACGGAAGAGACGCGCGTCGGTCAGAAAACCAACTACGATCGTCTGATTCTGGAAATCTGGACGAAGGGAACTGTCGCACCTGAAGATGCGATGGTCGAGGCCGGGAAAATTCTCCGCAAGCACCTCAATCCGTTCGTGCAGTACCACGAACTGGGCCAGGACCAGGCTGCTGCCGATTCATCGCAGGCACCGTCGGCACAACCGCCGATTGATGCGGAACTGCTGCGAAAACTCCAGATGCCGCTGCGCGATCTCGACCTTTCGGTGCGCGCCTCAAATTGCCTGGACTCGGTAAATGTGCTGACAGTCGGCGATCTGGTTCGTCGCGACGAAAGCGAACTGATGCAACTGCGCAGCTTCGGCCGTACGTCGCTGGACGAAGTGCAACAGAAGCTCGGCGAAATGGGACTCGAACTCGGAATGCGCGATTTGCCCCCGCTGAAATCAGGGCTCGGCGACGGACTCTAAGATCCGGTCATTGCAGGAAATGAGTGAGTATCAACGATGCGTCATAAAGTAGCAGGCCGAAAACTTAATCGTACTTCTTCCCATCGCCTGGCGATGCGTCGAAACATGGTGCAAAGTCTGATCGAGCACGGTGAAATTCGCACCACGCTGATCAAGGCAAAAGAGGTTCGTTCGTTCGCGGAGAAGCTCGCAACGCTGGCCCTCAAGGCAGCGCAGGCGAAAGCGGACAACGACGGGATCCGCGCCCTGTATCTGCGTCAGCGGGCCGAGTCGCTTCTCCAGGATCGTGCGATGATTCCGAGCGATCATCAGGAAGAGTATGACGGGCTGAGCGATGCGAAGCGCGACCGCGCGTTGCGCTCGCGATCCGGTCGGCGCTACCGCGCGTCGACGACGCGTCCCGGCGTTAAGTTCACCGCCGGCTCCATTATCAACCACCTGATGAACGAGATTGGTCCGAAACTGAAGACGCGTGCGGACAACGGTGCCAAGGGCGGACATACGCGCATCATCAAACTAGCGGATCGGCGTCTCGGAGACGGTGGCCAGCTCGCAATTCTTCAATTCATCGATCCCGAAGAGCAGGGTCGCGCGAAGAACAAAGACAAGAGTGTGCGCCGGAATCGGTCCAAAGTGCGGTATGACGCATATGCCGGCAAGCCCCGCGCGCCGCAAAAGCGACGCGCGAGCAGCAAGCCGAAAAAGTCCAAGGCTGAAGCCGCGTCTGCTGAATAGTTGAATTTTCAGATGAGCGCTGCCGAGCAATCCGTTTTTGCGAAGATCGTTCGCGGTGAGTTGCCGTGTTACAAAGTCTTCGAAAACGATTCTGTACTTGCATTTCTGGACATCAATCCACTCGCGGATGGACATACGCTGATTATTCCCAAGCGCGCCGCTGCAACGATTGATCAGTTGCCGGACGAAGTCAATGCCGAGTTGGGGCGTTGTGTGGGTGTGGTTGCCCGGCGCATTCTGCGGGTCACGGGCGCGGCCGCGTACAATGTGCTGCAGAACAACGGTGCGTCGGCTGGCCAGGAAGTTCCGTACGTCCACTATCATGTCATTCCCCGGAAACCGGGAGACGGACTCGGTTTTCGCTGGCACCCGGGCAAGCGAACCGCGGCAGAATTCGAGGCGCTGCAAGCAGCCATTGCTTCCGCCGAATGAAGTTTTTGCGTTGCTTGATGGGAAAAGCGCGACCAGTATAATCGGCGTGCAGAAACACGGGGACGTAGCTCAGTTGGGAGAGCGTCGCGTTCGCAATGCGAAGGTCGTGGGTTCAACTCCCATCGTCTCCATTTAACATAAATCCCGCCGAATGCTGGGTTTAGCATACCTGCCGAGGGTCGGCAGTGCGGCAGTTGGAAGCTCTGGACGAGGGTAAATTACCCCCGGCGAGTTTTCGAGGTCGTCGCTATGCCAAATTCACACCAACTTCTTCCGAAATTACGTCATCACAAGCCCAGCGGCCGCGCTGTCGTACGCCTCGATGGATCGGACATTTACCTCGGGCCGTGGGGAGCGGCAGAATCGCGCGAACGATACGACCGCGTGATCGCCGAATGGCTGCGCTGTGGCCGACGACTGAATAAAGGGGACGGCGTCCCCTCAGTCGGAGAAGTGATGGTGGCCTATCTAAAATATGCCAAGACTCGCTATATCGACGAATACGGAACGCAAAAGTCTGAGGTAAACGGTATCAAGAATGCGCTGCGTCCCGTTCGCGCATTGTTCGAATCTTTGCCCGTGTACTTGGCGTGATATTCGGTAGCAGCTTCGCGACCGCATCAGTTTCCGCAAATTCGTCGGCCTCGGCCTGACGGAAGCGACGCCGGACGAGACGTCCATGGTGGTCTTTCGTCGCCGGTTGCGCGAAGCGGGTCATGAGCGGACACT
>JBFWWY010000324.1:0-4828 GCA_050245935.1 Phycisphaerae bacterium
CCCGAGAAACGACTGACCAGTCGATCCTCCAGGGTCGGAATCTCCGATGGCAACACGACCGCCGACAGCACGATTTGATTTCGCGTCTGATATAGCGCGTTGAATGTATGAAAAAGCTCTTCCTGGCTGGATTCGCGATTGGCGAGGAATTGTACGTCATCAATCACCAGCAGGTCACAGCCGCGCGCATTCTCGCGGAATTCCGAGAGCGTGCCAGATTCGATCGCCCGGACAAAATCATTCACAAAAGTTTCACATGAAATGTAGGCTACCTCTGCGTTGGGCCTGACGCGCAACATCGCGTCACACGTCGCTTGAAGCAAATGCGACTTTCCCAGACCGGAAGCGCCGTGAATGAAGAGCGGGTTGTATAAACTGCCGGGCTCGTTGCAGATGGCGCGACAGGCGGCATGTGCCAGTCGATTCGAATTTCCGACGACAAACTCTTCGAAAGAATAATCGGGATTCAACGGCGCGCGCGTAAGACCGCGCTTCCCGAGAATCCTTTGCGAGGGTTCGTCGGCGCTCGTGAATTGCACGGAGATCAGGTGACCCGTGATCGACATTGCCGCCTGATTGAAGGCCGTCGTGCACTGCTCTCTGAGGAAACGCGCCTGACCGGGGTCCTTGGCCAGGACACGTAGCTGCCCGCCGAGCAATTCCCCCGGTCGCAGGTCTTCAAACCAGTTCCGGTAGAGCTCGGTGTGGTGCGTGCGCACCGAATCCAGTAAACGATCCCAGCGGATTTTCTCAGCTTTCGCCATTGATCGCTTACCTGTGATCGTGTCCGTCCGCGTCACTGTTATCCGTTGCATCGAGGGATGGTGCTTCGAGACCGCCGACGGTTTCATCCTCAAAAAGTTCGCGCAGGAGCGCCGTGGCGTAGCATCCGCGCGGCAATTCAAACTGAAGTTCAAGATAGGGACCGCGATCATCCGCGCCAAGCGTCACCTTCGGCTCGTGAACGGGGAATCGCAAAGGACGCCGACCACCTTCAGCACGACCTTTCCCGCCTTGAAACGCCTCCGGCGGCAGACCGGCATTCTCAAAGACAGCCGCTTCCTGCGTCGCGGCGAGTCCCTCAGGAGTGGTCATACGATGGCCGAACAACGGGCCGGTCGGACTGATCTCGAACGTATCGGCGCGCGGTTGCTCTTTCGCAGCATCGGGAACCGCGAAGATCGCACCCTGGGGGTGCCGCCATGCGAGATCTCCATCGCGCATGACGTGCAAGCCGAGCGGCAGCCGCATGGCGACAACCTGATTGAATAACGCCGACTGCAGTGCTGACACGTAAAAGCGGATCGCGGACCGATCGATCGCCTGAAACGCGCGCTTCTTTTTGCCCGTGGTTGCGAGTGTTTTCAGCGCGCGGCGCTGATCGACGAACATGCCCGGCCAGCGGCTTCGGGCGGATTCGTAGTCGCCTTTCTCGTACAACCGGCGCGCCTGAAGAATGTCGCCAAAATCGCGCTCATCCGGACATCCGAGGATCAGATCCAGCGCCTCGTCCCAATCGCCGGTGAGTACGGCGCGTCCGACGTCGGCATTATCGCCGCGCGCGCCGAAGCGTTGCGGTCCGAAATAATTCGGCACGCCGATCCGCGCCAATTCGTCCAACTTTCCGCGAAATTCCTCAAGACGGTGGACCTGTGTCTGCCGAACGCGGATTCGAAACCGGTTTCCCTTGAGATGACCGAGCTTGAGTTTATTGCGGTGCATCTGCACGTCGAGAATCTCGATGCGCGGAATCTGCAGACGTTGAAGCTGAGCCGCCGGCACGTGCTCAATTGATACCCACTGCCGCGTCACGGCGCGAGAATCCTTACGTCCGGCATACCCGAAGTCGCGGCGTTGCGCGCCCAGCGCCTGCGCAATGTTGTTGATGGCCTGCGTGGTGTTTAAGCCGCGTTTTTCCAGCAGAAAATAGGAATGTGTGCCTTCGCCGGACGGTTCATACAGCGGGATTTCCTCGACTTCAAAGTCCTCATAATCCAGTTTGATCGTGCCCGCGCCGCGCGTGAAATCCTCAAACAGCCTCGGCAATTGGCTGACTGTCAGCATATTCGCTCCGTTGTGGTATCGCCCCTGATCGTCGGCATCATACTCGCAATCTCGCAGCCCGTGGGACCTCCCGGCCGAGGGATGTGTCTGCGTGCGACAACCCGTCCCGCGGGGCAGCGGCGATCACTCCAGTATCAGTGAGCGCTGAACTTATCCGGACGCCGAATCTGACGAAATCCCCGCTTTCATCGCAAAAAGGCGAAAATGGCGAGCCATTTCAATGCCGCCGAGAAGTTTCGCGAAAACATATGCGAGTCCGTGCGCGCTGGAATGCGGACAAGCTTTTCCTGTTGTCTTTGCCGGTCGTTTGCGAGCGTGATGAACCTTGGAATAGACGCCGACATTCTCTTCAGCCGCACTCGTGTCGCCGACGCAGAAATGCTGGTGAACGTTCTCGACGGCGTGGCGCGCCTGCAATCCGACTGGCGGATTTTCCTTTTTTATCCCGCCCGCACCGAATGCCCGCCAATGCCGGCAGCCGACGTCCGAACCTGCGATGAACGGCTGCGTCACCACAGCAACATTTATTTGTCACCACTCTCAAGTGCGGCAGACGCCGACACGTGGCGCCATGTTCGCCTTCCGCTCGCGATTCGTGCGAATGATATTCACGTGGCATGTTTGCCTTGGCGCGAGGGGTTGCAGACTCTTCCGATTCCGACCGTTGTTCACGCGCCGCTTGCAGCGTTCGGATGGCGTCATGCCGGGGGGCGTTCCGGCGCTTCTCATGCCGCAGGATTATCGAATTCCACGTGGATCGCGCCGTCGTCGTTCGTCGCGGAGCGGCTGACAATGGACGCAGGCATCCCCCGGGAGCGAATTGCGGTCATTTCACCGACCGCGCATTCCGTTGGCGACGCTCCTCAGGCGTTGCCGCTGTTCGGTCGGCTTCGGAACCCGTTTATCCTGCATGTTGCGGAGAATGCGACGGAAGCCAACAGCGGCCGATTGATTCGCGCGATGGCGCGGCTGCCCCGCGGAGAGATCGACAAGGTCAGTTGGCTCTTTGTCGGTGAGGTTTGCGACGAGCTCGGCCGCGTTGTTGAAGAATCGCGGCTTCGCGCGATGTTTGGCGACGTTCGTGTGTTGCCGCTCGATCATTGGCCGATGCTCCGCACGTGCATCGCGCACGCCGCCGGCATCGTTCATCTCCCGATGCACGACCGGACCGGCCAGATTCCGCTGACTGCGCTGCGCTTCGGCGGTCCGACATTGCTCACGGAAGAATTGCGCGCGACGCTTTTGCCGACTTCGGAGCAATCACTGGTTTGCGACGGAGCCGATCCCGAATCGATTGCACGGCATTTGTCGCCGTTGATCGCCGCTGCGCGGGGAACAGGGGGTTGTGCAACTCGTTCGCGTGTCGCGCAGGAACCGTCCTTCGCTGCGTATTGCCGCCAGCTTGTGCAGGTTTTTCAGGCCGCGCGCCGCACGCCGCTCCGCACCGCACAAAGAGTCCACGCACCGCAAACCAAATGTCACTTCCTCGGTCACGATCCGGCGTTTCGCTAGCGCGCGGGCATGTAGCAATTACGCAGCGACCTTTCTGCACTCTTCTGCGCACGCGCGGCAACTTTTGGCGCATTCGCGACAGTGATCGTGATCGTGCGCCTCGCATTGTTCCGCGCACCAGGTGCAAATCTTTTCGCAAAGTTGGCAGATTTCCGCAATGAAGCGACCGTTGCGCGCACTTTCCTGCGCACAGAGAATGCAGATATCCAGACAAGTTCGGCAGCACGCCGGACAGTCGTTGTCGCTTTCTTTATTCAGCATCTGATGCAGACAATTCTCACAATCCGTCGCGCACGCCTGACAGGCTTGGATGCAACTCGCGTAATTCTTCACGTTGTCTACCCCCATTCATGAAAACTACTTAAGCCTATTCGATTCGGGGACCATGTCGCGAAGACTTAAACAATCCCTGAATTCTTCCGAAACGCGAGAAAATAGTTTGGAAGAAGCTCCGGCGTCCGGGTATCACACGGTCTGACACAGGGAGAACGCTGATGGTGTTGCAAGATGCAATCCTGATTTTTCTGGAGATGCTTTTCAAGCTGATTTTCGACTTCTTCCGCATGACCGCGGGGTTGTAAATGCCGCGAAAGCTTGCAAGTTTGTTGGTGCGACATAGCGTTGGCGTCTCCGCCTTGTTGCTATTGATCACGGCATGTCGCACGGGAAATTTTTTGCAGGAATGGGATGAAGGACACCCCGCTGCCGCCGCGTCAACAACTGCGCCCAATCCTCCTTTGCCCCACTATCTCGAGCGACGCGCGCCAATCGATCCCGTGCGACAAACCTCCGGCGAAGCGGTTCATCCCGAGCCGCCGATGACTGTACCCGGCGAACCGGCACCGCGCTCGCTACCGCCGATGGAGATGAAAGATATGAAGGGACATTCGCACCATGACATGTAGCCGGCGCAGCGCGAACGCGCTGCGGCGGTTCGTGCGCGCCATACTTCCTCTTCTGTTTCTCCCAGGCGCGATTATCGTCGGCTGCGCGTCGCCTGAAATCGGTCGCTCCGGACCGCTCGTGCAGCGGACGACGCAGGAAAAGCTCGGCAAAGACGTCACATACGCGGCGACGGCTGCCGCGCGACGGCAGGTACATGATCGCGTCCGCGCATTGCTGGCTGCGCCGCTCACCGCGGATTCGGCGGTGCAGATTGCGCTCCTCAACAATCAGCGCCTCCAAGCCGATCTTGCGATGCTCGGAATCGCACAGGCCGATCTTGTGCAGGCGGGTCTGTTCAAGAATCCGG
>JBFWWY010000325.1:0-4820 GCA_050245935.1 Phycisphaerae bacterium
GCTCTGCCGAACGAGGCCTTTACGGTCGTCGCTTCCGTTTTTCGGTTGGCGATCCGGTAGTTTCCTTTGCGGAGAAAAGCGATGAGAACGTCGACAACAACTATCCGCTCACCCTTCGTGTTAAACGAGACCATCAGGTGCAATCCAACATGTGGGTAGTGACAATCAATGTTCGCGCCATTCCTCGACGTCTTAATTTCCAATCCATCCGGAACTCGCACCGGATTGCGGGACTTCCCGCGAACGGCGGCACCAATTTCCTTGCTAGTCCGGTTGCGAGCTGGAAGTTCAGAGTAGTCGAAGGTACGGATGAACACATCGGGGTAGTCGCTCTTACTATTTCCGGCAAGAGCACCCTCAGGAAAGCGCGAAAGAAGGTGACCAGTTACCACTACGCTCACCGTATCACCAGCAACGAAGTTTAGCAGGACTGCCTCACGTTCGAGCAACTCATCGATTCGTGCTACTTCGCCAGGTGAATCGATCATCTCCCTGATCTTACCCCAAGATAAACGGAGCAATGCCGGCGAGTTAAGAACATCTTCTACGTATGTGCGAAGCCCTTCCGCTTCTTCCACTAACCACGGAACGAGCATAGAAACACACGACAGAGCTCGATCGTACCAGTTAACTCCTGCAGGCGCATATGCATCCAGTTCATCTTTCGCTTCAGCCACTTGCGCAATAATTCGCGATAGGGAACTTGGATCAGCCACCGTCACTCGTCACCTTAAATAATTCCAATGCTCGCACTTCCAACGCGTCCGCAATTCGGTGTACGTTTCGGATTCCAACATTGCGTTCGCCGCGCTCTATCCCGCCAATGTAGGTGCGATCGATCTTCGCGCGGCGTGCAAGCTCTTCCTGACTCATTCCCCTCTGTGTACGAAGTTCCCGCATACGATCGCCAAACTCTTTGAGTACGTCTCGTTTTGCCACGACTGAAAATTTCCCCGGTTGATGTAGATAAGTCCACGGACTATCAGTATCATCCGCACCATGGTTGCCCCAAATGTCAAACCCTCGCTGAGCGCTGGCAGTGAACCTCCGGCGGCACGGCGGTCGTCGAAGAAAGTCCTAACCGCGTCAAAGAATTTTGCCGAATTCTTTGCCGGGATAGGCTTGATACACGAAGCACTGAAGGCGACAGGCTGGGATTGCATCTACGCAAATGACATCGATCCGAAGAAGGAATCGATGTATAAGGGGCACTTCGGCGAAAGCCGATTTTTCCAACGCGAAGATATTTGGGAAACCAAAAGGATTGTCGCGAAAATCACGTCGAGGCCATTTCTGGCCAGCGCGTCGTTCCCCTGTACTGATCTCTCGCTCGCCGGCCACTGGCAAGGCTTCGAAGGCCCTCAATCGTCCACTTACTTCGGCTTTATCAATATCTTAAAGGCACTCGGTAGCGCAAAACCGAAAATCGTTTTACTTGAGAACGTCACTGGATTTTTAACTTCGCAGAATGGTTCTGATTACGTAAAAGCGATAAGCGCGTTGGCAGGCGAAGGATACTGGATCGATTCTTTCTTACTAGATGCCAAGTCTTTCGTGCCGCAAAGTCGACCTCGGGTTTTTGTTGTCGGATTTCACGAATCGGTGAATTCAAGGTTGATCATTAGAGACGAAGGAGTTGGTTTATTTGGAGGACATTGGCAGGCCGCTATCGCTGCCGCTCATTCGATTCGCCCCCAAGCGCTATTGCGGCTCATGACCAACACGGAGCTCCCAACAGGTTGGGCTACACTAAACCTTCGACCCCCAACGCAACTTGAATATTCGCTCGCTTCAATAATCGACACGGATGATCAGCAAGATTGGTGGAACAAAGAGGCAACCGACAAGCACTACAACATGTTGTCAGAACTACATCTTCGCGAGGTCGAGGCGCGTCGGGCAGAAGGTGGCTTACATGTTGGAACCGTTTATCGCCGTTGCAGATACGGTCATATGCGCGCGGAAGTTCGCTTCGACAATCTAGCTGGCTGCCTGAGGACGCCTCGGGGCGGTAGCGCCCGCCAAATCGTAATGGTTATCGCTGACGGGGACGTTAGATTCCGATGGATGTCTCCGCGTGAATACGCGAGACTGCAAGGCGCTCCTGATTTCACTCTTGCACCAAACGATACTCAATCGCTATTCGGTTTCGGTGATGGCGTTTGTGTGCCAGTGATCCGTTGGATCGACGAACACATTTTGACTCCGCTCTACAACGATTTTGTGGAAACGACCTAAAAACTCCCGAATTGTGCGGCTGGGCGGTTCGGCTGGGTGGCACGGACAGCGGTACACCGTTGTCCGTGTTTCGTCGCGTTTCGCAGAATCGAACCACGGACAAGGTGAGTACACCTTGACCGTGCCACCCATTTGCAAAATCACGCGACGCATAGCGACCCGCCGCGCGGGACGCCATACCACACAATGATCGTAAACTTGCGTTCGCAGCGAATGATGCGTCGCGGACGCATCCTACGAGAAAGCCCGGCGTGCTCGCGCAGCCGGGCGTGTGGCATGCTTTCGCCGACCGTGAATGGAGACGCTGAACGCGTCGGCTGACGTTCATCTTTTTTCAGGCGCAAACGTGGGGAGGATCAGGCGTAAGCATGATCCCCGCGCCGCAAACATGGTGACCCGCTGCGCTTGACACCATGCCGCCCGAAGGGTCGCGACCGTTTTCGCGCGAATGGGGACACTGTCATGTCGAGTACGACAAGACAGTGGCACCCGACAACAGTTTTCGCGCAAGGCCCACTGTCATGTCGAGTACGACAAGACAGTGGCACCCGGCCACACAACAATTATCAGTTTGTTTTCGCGGCGCATGATGCGTCTTGGACGCATCCTACGGGAGCGCGCGAATGATGTGTTGCGGACGCATCCTACGAGAAAGCCCGGCGTGCTCACGCAGCCGGGCGTTTCGTTCTTGGTCGTGTTGTGATTTCGTGATGTTTTGATGTTGTGAATTGGTGACCGTGTCTCCGTTTCACCGTTTCACTGTTTCACCTTATCACTTTTTCACTTGGTTACTTTGTTACTTTTGTTGCCTTTCCCGCGTCCCGGCCCCCCGCTTGGCGCGGGGGGTTCGGATGGGCGCGCCTCACTTTTTCACTTTCTCACTTTTTCACTCGCCCTGCTGCTTACCAGTCTTCCTTCGGCAGGTCCATGCCCTTGCGGTCGGGGGATTTCGGGCGGTCGGGGCGCTGGTAGCCGTTTTCCTTGATTTCCTTGAGCATCAGCTTGATCGCGGCGTCGAGTTGGGGGTCGCCGCCGTCGACCATTTTCGCCGGGTCGTCGATGACTTCAATGTCGGGGTCGACGCCGTGGCCTTCGACGCCCCAGGTGCCGTCGGTTTCGTAGAAGCCGAAGGTCGGCACGTTGATAGCGGTGCCGTCGATCAGGCGCGGGTTGCCACTGATGCCGACGAGACCGCCCCACGTGCGCGTGCCGATGATCTTGCCGAGTTTGTTATGACGGAACAGCCACGGGAACATGTCGCCGCCGCTGCCGGCGAGACCGTTGATCAGCATGCACTGTGGACCCTGATGCGAGTCCGGCGGCCAGGTCCAGTCCTTGCCGTCGCGGACGGCCCAGTAGTTCGTGACCGGGCGGTTGAGCAGTTCGATGAAGCGTGTCGGAATCTGGCCACCGCCGTTCCAGCGCTCGTCAATGATGAGAGCGGCTTTGCGCTTCTGGCCGTAGAACTGACGGAACAGTTCGTTCTGGCCGTCGACGCCGGTGTTGGGGACGTAGATGTAGCCGACCTTGCCGTCGGTTTGCTTGTCGACGTAGGCGCGCTTCGCTTCGATCCAGTTGCGGAAGCGGAGGCCGGCTTCGGAGCCGACGAGCTTGACGACGTGGTCTTTCGCATCGTCGCTGCGCTTGGGCTTGTCGCTGACGGTGATGACCGCCGTGCTGCCGGCGAGTCCCTGCGCCGCCTGCAGCGGGTTGGTGTCTTCATCGAGTTCGACGCCGTTGATCGCGAGAAGGTAATCGCCTTCTTTGATCGCGATGCCGGGTTGCGAGAGCGGGCCGCGCGCGTCGACGTCCCACGGCGCGCCGCCGTAGATCTTCGCGATGCGGTAGGCACCGTTCTTGAACTCGAAATCCGCACCGAGCAGTCCGACGCCGACGCTTTCGGTGCGTTCGGACGGCGGCGTGCGGTAGTAGGCGTGGCCGACGTTGAGCTCGGAGATAAGTTCCTGAATGAGGAAGGTCACGTCGTCGCGGCTGAAGCAGTCGTCGAGCATCGCGGCGTAGTGATCGTACATGCCTTCCCAGTCGACGTTGTGCATGTTCTCGTCATAGAAGTAGTCGCGCATGATGCGCCACGCATCGCGGAATTCCTGCTTCCACTCGGCGCGCGGGTCGACGACGACCTGCAGCCCGCTGCGGTCGATTTTGTCTTCGAATTTCTGCTCGGGCTTGGTGTCGATGACCGCGAGATCGTTGCGGCGGCTGACGAGCGCTTTCTTTCCGTCGGCGGACAGCACGAGGCCGGAAATGCCGGCGATCATTTTCTTTTCTTTGTGTTCTTCGTCCTCGGGATCGAGGATGGTGACGGTTGCGCCGCGCGGGCCGTCGTCGTCACCGTCTTCCTGCGGACGGACGATGAGCAGATGGCCTTTGTCATTGACGAGCACGCCGGCGAGACGGCCGCTGTCGACCGGCACCGCAGCAACGCGCGATTCGAAGTCATCGAGATCGATCTTGACGGGCTTCGGCTCGTCCTGCTTATCTTTCTTTTTGTCCTTGTCGGCATCGTCGCTCTTGTCGCCGTCATTGTCCATAATCTTGTCGCTGATTTTCTTGTCCTCGTC
>JBFWWY010000326.1:0-4791 GCA_050245935.1 Phycisphaerae bacterium
GATCCCGACGCGCGGATCATCGTCGCTGGTGACCTGAATGATGAGCCCGGCGACGCTTCGCTCGATCTGTTTCTCCCGCCGACGTTTGATCTCGTCCATGACGACGAGCAAGACCCGAATACGGGAAGTGTGCAGACGCGACCGGCGAGCGGTCGGAATCTTGATCACTTCGTTGTCTCCGCGACCGTCGACGCCGCCCGCATCGACGATTTTGTATTCAATACGCTGACGTTCCCCGCCGGCACGCTGCCCGCGCCGGCCATGCCGTTTGATTCCACCTCCGCGAGCGATCATCTCACCATAATTTATGACTTGAATCTGATCGAATTCATCCCCGGCGATCTGAATCTCGACGGCGTGATCTCCGTCGGCGATATTGGTCCTTTCGTCCTGGTTCTGACCGACGAGCCGGCGTACCGCGCGCAGTTCCCCGCCGCCAGCGTCCTCGAAGTCGCGGACATCAATAACGACGGCGTCGTAACGGTGAGCGACATCGGTCCGTTTGTCGCGCTGCTGACCGGCGGCTGATGGCGGTTTGTTCGATCTGCTCAGTCTTCCTCTTCAAATGTCGCCGGCACGTCCGACTGAATCCACCCGCGCCGCTTGAAATAAACCAGCATCACCGTTGCCACCATCGCCATCACGGCGATGAGAATCGGGTAACCCCATTTCGCGTGCAGCTCGGGCATGTGTTCGAAATTCATGCCGTAGATGCCCACCAGAAACGTCAGCGGAATGAAAATGCTCGCCATGATCGTGAGCACTTTCATGATCTCATTCTGCCGAAAGCCCACGCTCGAGATGTACACGTCCATCAGTCCGGACGCGAGTTCGCGATACGACTCGACCGCGTCCATGATCTGCACGCAATGGTCGTAGCAGTCGCGCAGATACACGCGCACTTCGTCGGTGATGTACGCTGAATCGTCGCGAATCATCGTGTTGAGTTTTTCGCGCTGCGGCCAGATGCCGCGCCGCACCGCCAGAAGCTCGCGTTTCGCGCGATGGATCGTCCGCAGATTCGCCGGGTGCGGCTGCGCAACGATTTCGGTCTCCAGATCCTCCAGCGCGTCGCCGAGCTTTTCCAGCACCGGGTAATAGCCGTCGATCACCGCATCCAGCAGCGCATACGCGAGATAATCCGGCCCGAGTTTGCGGATCGGCCCACCGCCGCGGCGGAGTCGCTCGCGAACCGGGTCAAACACGTCGCCGCAGCGTTCCTGAAACGTCACGACGTAGTTCTTGCCCAGCAGCAGCGAAACCTGCTCGTAGTCGATTTTCATTTCGCCTTCGGCACGGACCATGCGCGTGATGATCAGCAGGTGCTCGTCGTACGCTTCGACCTTCGGCCGCTGCGGCAAGTTGACCACGTCCTCGAGCGCGAGCGGGTGAATGTGAAAAATCTCGCCGAGCTTGCGCAGCACGTCTTCGCTGCCGAGGCCGTTGATATCGAGCCAGACTTTGCGCCCGCCCGCCAGCAGTTTCGGAACGTCCTGAACGCCGGCAACCACCGGCTCCTCCAACGATTCCGCATCATAAACAAACGCCCGCAGCGAGACCGGCTGCGCCTCGGGATGCATGACGAGCGTCCCGGGCCGCGCCCCCGCTTTTGTATGCCGCTTTCGGAAGATTTTGTTGACCATGATTACATGTTTCGAGGCGCAGAGAGAGAAGTGAAAAACAAATGGTCTGGTCTTGGCAAAATATTGGGCCCTGCAGGGATCGAACCTGCGACCGGCAGATTATGCTGATCTCCCGCGGTTTCCCGCAGGCATGGACTGTCCCTTCACCCGCATGGGGTGGGCCGCCGTCCAGTCTCTACACACGCCCATTGTCGCGACCGAAAATCGCGTATCATCGCTACACGATGTAGCCTCTGCTCCACGTTCGGAGACGACAACTGCTTGGCTCGGGATTTGCGTGGGCCTTTCGACCGGTAGCGTTCCCCGACTTTGACGGCCTGCTAACCCGACGTCGCCGCCGGGAAGACCCGACGCCGCCCGGCGTGCCGCAGAAGGTCCGATACTGCCGTCATTCGACGCAATTGCGACGAAGACGTGACCGCGACCGTCGCGGTGTAGCACATGCGACGCTCTCTGAGTCCGCTGCTCTAACCAACTGAGCTAAGGGCCCGTTTCCGATAGATAGTGTAGGCGGCAGCGCGGTTGCCGTAAACGCGGAATTTGCACGATACGTGCGTCGCGTTATGCCAACATCAGTGGCGGGCCGCCTGTCCCGAATCATCGGGGTCCCGGCCCGACGAGTTGAAGTTTTGGTCTGCACGGGCGTGCGATCCTGCCCTGCGGCAAAGGCTGCGATGTAATCGCGTCGTTATCGCGGCAGAGGTAAGAAACGGATGAGAATGCGAATCGGAAATTGGACTTGTTTGATGGGAAAACCCCGTTGTGTTTCCAATCGTCGGGCCGAGACGGCCCGGCTCTGATTGGTTCGAACATAGAATTTTTGGCACCGCGCGCGTAAGGTGCGAAGATTGTCGCAGACTACTTGCGTTTCCGCGGGAAAACGAGAGGTGAGAACAAGATGATTCAGTCTCTGGCACAGCCGGAGTTCCCCCGGCAGTTTGTCGAACCCGACGCGCGCTTCGAATCGTGGCCGGCCATCGAGCCTTATTTCGCCGAACTCGCGAAGCGGCCGGTGGCGTCGCTTGCCGACTTCGAGCGCTGGCTGTTCGACTGGAGCGAACTCGAGGCCGCGTTTGCGGAAGAAAACACCCGCCGCTACACCGCGATGACCTGCCGCACGGACGACGACGCGACGCGCGATCGCTTCCTCGACTACGTCGAAAACGTCAAACCACTCCGCGAGCCGTGGGCACACAAGCTCAACCAGCGCTTCGTCGCGCTTGCCGACAAATTTCCGCTTCCGGAGAAACGCTACGAAGTGCTAGAGCGTTCGATTCGCGCGGAGATTGAACTGTTTCGCGAAGAAAACATACCGCTCGAAACGATCGACGAAAAACTCGCGACGGATTATCAGCAAATCACCGGCGTGATGAGCGTCACGTTTCGTGATCAAGAGCACACGATTCAGCAAATGTCGCTTTATCTCGAAGACAACGACCGAATGACGCGCGAAGCCGCCTGGCGTGCGACCGCACAGCGCTACCTTGACGACGCACCCAAACTCGACGCGCTGTATGCGGAAATGGTGAACGTGCGTGGCCAAATTGCGGCGAATGCGGACGTCGCGAATTTCCGCGACTACCGCTTCCGCGCGATGGAGCGATTCGATTACACGCCGGGCGATTGTCTCGCGTTTCACAATGCCATCGAGCGTGTCGTCCTGCCCGCGGCGCGCGAAATCAACGCTCGCCGCCGGAAAGCGCTGGACGTCGCAAGCCTGCGGCCGTGGGATCTGGACGTCGACCCCGCTGGACGGCCCGCGTTGCGCCCGTTTGCCACGGTGGCCGAGCTCGAAGACGGCTGTGAGCGGATTTTCGCGGATGTCGATGCCGATTTCGCAAAAATCTTCGCGACGATGCGCGGTCAGAACATGCTCGATCTGGACAGCCGCAAAGGCAAAGCCCCTGGCGGTTACCAGGCGACGTTCGACGAGCGCCGCATGCCGTATATTTTCATGAATGCGGTCGGCACCGACGACGATGTCCGCACGTTGCTGCACGAAGGCGGCCATGCGTTTCACACATGGGCCTGCCGCCAGGATCCGCTGCTGCCGTATCGCAATTATCCGACCGAGTTTGCCGAAGTCGCGTCGATGGGTATGGAGTGTCTCGCGGCGGGGTTGATGGAAGATTACTACGGCCACGAAACGCCGCGTGCGCAAAGGCAGTTTTTCGAGAAGATCGTGCTGTTTTTCCCCTACATGGCGTGCGTCGATGCGTTTCAGCATTTTGTCTATACCAATGCCGAAGCAGGTCTCGACGCGTGGAAAGATCACTGGGAATCGCTGATGCAGCGCTTTTCCACCGGCGTCGATCAGGCCGGCCTCGAAGAATTCCGCCGCCACAGTTGGCATCGCAAGCTGCATATCTTCGAGCTGCCGTTTTATTATGTTGAGTACGGCATCGCGCAAATCGGCGCGTTGCAGGTCTGGCTGAACGCGAAGCGCGACTACCGCGAAGCCGTCGCCTTTTATCGCCAGGGTCTCTCGCTCGGCGGCAGTCGCCCGCTACCGGAACTTTTCGAGGCCGCCGGTTGCAAATTCGACTTCACCGAAGCAACGCTCAAGCCGTTGATCGATGCGGTCATGGAAGAAATTGACGGGCTGAAGTATTCGCGTTGAATGTCCTACGGAGCGGTCGTGCCCTCGGGTCGACCGTCGACTTCCAACGGAATTTCAAGCATTCATAGCGGCTGGGAAGACGACTCAATCAGTTGGCAAATTTCGAAACTGTCGGGTGGGCATTACCCGCGCTTCGAACGAAACCGAAATCACCTGCGAATTGTCTGGCTGAGATGAGAACGACTCTCAGACCAGCTTACCCGCTGCCGCAAGGCGCTTCGCGTGTGCGATCAGGTAGATCGAGCCGGTGATGCAGATCAGGTCTTCGCGCGTGACGCACCGCAACGCAATTTGATACGCCTCTTCCAGCGTCGGTGCCATCTGCGCCATTTTGTGCGACTTTTCGCTGAACCGCTGCAACAGCTCTTTCGGGTCCGCCGATCGCGGCGTGCCGATGTTCGTGAAAATAATCTTGTCCGCGCCGAGCTGCACCTGCTGCAGCATGCCGTCGATGTCTTTATCCTGCGCGCAGCCGAAGATCACCACCATCGAGTCGTAGTTGATATTTTGCCCGATCGCACGCATCAG
>JBFWWY010000327.1:0-4780 GCA_050245935.1 Phycisphaerae bacterium
TCGACCGCGACCTGATCCGGCGGCAGATTTCCGAGGTGAATCGACGCTGAAATCGGGAGCCGATCCCCGACTTTCAGGTTCGAAGAGGTGTCGGCATTCACCGCATGAACGCGAACCTGTCCCCATTTTCCCGAAATCTGATCTTTCCATGTCGCGATTTCGCGCGCGACGCCGAAGCTTTCGTCGGCGAGGCGGAGACTGCGCTTCAGCGAGGGGATGTAGAGATCATTGGTGTAATTGCGCAGCATTCGGTTGGTGTTAAACACCGGAATGATCGTGCGCATTGATTCCTTGACATGGCTGAGCCACTTGCGGGGCAGATCATCTTCGCTGCGCCGGTAGTACAGCGGCATGATTTCACGCTCGAGCAGGTTGTACAGCGACTCCGACTCGATGTGATCCTGAAATTCCTGATCATCGTATGAGCGGCCGTCGCCGATGGCCCAGCCGTTGCGACCGTTCCAGGCTTCCGGCCACCAGCCGTCGAGGCAGGAAATGTTGATGCCGCCGTTGGCGGGGACTTTCATGCCGCTGGTCCCGCTGGCTTCGTGGAGGCGGAGCGGATTGTTGAGCCAGATGTCGACGCCTTGCACCATCACACGGGCCAGCGCGATGTCGTAGTTTTCGAGAAAAACGATCCGGCGGCGGAATTCGGCGCGCTTGCAGATAATCGACACCTGCTTGATCAGTTCCTTGCCGCCGCGGTCGGCGGGGTGCGCCTTGCCGGAGAAGACAAACTGCACGGGCCGCGCGCTGTCGGAAACGATTTTCTTCAAGCGATCCAGATCGCGGAAGATGAGCGTCGCGCGCTTGTACGGTGCGAAGCGGCGCGCGAAGCCGATTGTCAGCGCTTCGGGGTCGAGCACTTCTTCGGCGGCTTTTAATTCCGAAGCGGGCGCGCCGCGGCCTTTGAGCTGATTTCGCAGGCGACGACGAACATCGGCGACGAGCCGCTCGCGCCGGCGCACGTGCACGCGCCAGAGTTCCGGATCGGGAATTTCGTGAATGCGATTCCAGATCGGGTCTTCTTCTTCCAACTCAGCCCAGTTCGGACCGAGATACTGCTCCAGTAATTCGTTCATGGACGGATTGGTCCACGAGCGCAGATGAATGCCGTTGGTGACGTGCGTAATCGGTACTTCCTCGCGCGGCAGACCGGGCCAATAGCTCTGCCACATGGAACGCGCGACTTCGCCGTGCAGCTTGCTGACGCCGTTGCTGCGGAACGCCGTGCGCAACGCGAGAACGGGCATGCAGTAAGCGCTGTGCGGATCGCCGATGTGTTCGCGGCCGAGGGCAATGAATTCCTCCATGCCGAGGCCGAGGTCGCCGGCCAGCCAGCCGAGATGCTCCGCGACGAGTTGCGGCGGGAAGCGATCGATGCCGGCGGGCACGGGTGTATGCGTCGTGAAAATGTGTCCGCCGACGGCAGCTTCCTTGGCTTCGCGATAGCTGAGGCTCCGCGTCTTCATGATGTGCCGGATGCGTTCGAGCGCGAGGAACGCTGCGTGGCCTTCGTTCATGTGGCAGATGGACGGCTCGATGCCGAGCGCGGTCAGTGCGCGCAGCCCGCCGATGCCGAGGAGAATTTCCTGGCGGATGCGGGTACGGTCATCGCCGCCGTACAGTCGCGCCGTAATGCTGCGCACGTCGGGAGAATTTTCGTGCAGATCGGTGTCAAGCAGGTAGAGATCGACGCGGCCTACGGCGACCTTCCAGATATGAAAATGCACGGTCTGATCGCCGATGGGCATCGACACGCGAATCGGCGTATCGGAGTCGTCTTTGCAGAGCGTCGCGGGCCAATCGAAGAAATTGAACGCCGGATAGGATTCCAACTGCCAGCCGTCTTCGGTGAGTTGCTGCTGGAAGTAGCCTTGACGATACATCAGGCCGACCGCGACGAGCGGAATGCCGAGGTCGGAGGCGGATTTCAGGTGATCGCCGGCGAGGACGCCGAGACCGCCGGAGTAGATCTGCATGGATTCGTGCAGGCCGAACTCGGCGGAGAAATACGCGAATGTGTGCTTCTTGAATTCGTTGTATTCGTCGTCAAACCATTTGCGGCCGTTCTGGTAAATGTAGAAGGAATCGACGACGCGGCAGAGCTGCGCGAGATACGCGTCATCCTGCGCGTTGTGCTCAAGCTTGCGCTGATCGATCTGCGCGAGCAGCTTTACCGGATTGTGGCCGACGCGCTCCCAGAGCTCGATATCGAGGCGGCGGAACAGGTCGGTCGCCGCGGGGTTCCAGCACCACCAGAGGTTGTATGCGAGCGTGCGAAGCGGCTCGAGAGCCTCGGGCAGGTTGGGGACGATGACAAAAGGTCGGACATAACTTTTCATAATGCTCGGATCGTGAAGGATCATAGGTTGCCTGGTTCGCGTTCGAGTGGCGCGGATGACACGCTGTAGGAGTGCGGGCCGCCGCGCGAAAATAGTCCGTTCCAATTCGGTCTTATCGGCAGTTGAAACGGCGGGGACAAGCGCATGAATGTAGTGTATCTGCAGGATGCTGGGTTGCCAGTGTGGGCGGCGGACACTGGCGGCAAGCCGCCAAGCGTATGCAAAAGATCAGCGCTTTCGTGCGAACGGCTCGGCGGGAGCCTCGCCCTCCCCCGATATGGCTCGGCGGGAGCCTCGGTCTCCCGGGTTGTGGCGCGGCGGGAGCCTCGCTTTCCCAATACACAGCTCGGCAGGAGCCTCGGTATCCCGGTTAGAGATTGGCGGCGTCTCTGACGCGGGCGATGAGGGTGCGAGCGTCTTTTTCGGTGGCGGCTTCAGCGATGACGCGCACAATCGGCTCGGTGTTCGATGCCCGGAGATGAACCCAGCCGGAATCGAAATCGATGCGGATGCCGTCCGACTGATTTGTTCGTTCACCGGCAAATTTTGCCGACACCGCGGCGATCGCGGCGTCGATGCGCGGGCGTTCGCACGGGGCTTTTTCCTTGATCATGACGTAGTTGGGAATCTCGGCGACCAGCGCACTGAGCGATTTACCGGTCTCGGCCATCAATTGCAGCACCATGCTGATCGCGCTGAGCGAATCGCGAACGGGTGAGATGCGCGGATCGATCAGGCCGCCGTTGCCTTCGCCGCCGACCGGCGCGTTGTTCGAAAGAATCGCGCGTGCCACGTGCGCTTCGCCGACCGGCGTGCGGATGACTTTCTGGCCGACGGCGGCTGCGAGATCGTCGACGCGGCGCGACGTGCTTAGATTCGCGGCGACGGGGCCGGGGCGATGGCCAAGCACAAATTTCGTCGCAAGCGCGAGTGTGTATTCCTCACCGATGAAAATTCCGTTCTCGTCGACGAGCGCGAGGCGGTCGGCGTCGGGATCCTGCGCGAAGCCGACGGCCGCTTTGTGCCGACGCACGACATCGCAAAGCTCGGTCAGGTTTTCGGCGAGCGGTTCGGGCGTGTGCGCGAATTCGCCGGTCGGTTCACCGTTGATGTGAATTAGTTCGCAGCCGAGTTCCGCAAGCAAGCGCGGCGTATCGACGCAGCCGGCACCGTTGACGCTGTCGAGGACCACTTTCAATCCCGCGATTGGCGCAATGTCGACTTCGAGCGCAGCAAGGACGGCGTCGACATGTCGCTCGCCGGCGAGGTCGTCCCGAAGTTGCGCTCTAAAGCCGGATTTGACGTAGTTCTGCTCGCCTTTGTCGCGGATTTGCGCAATTCGTTCCGCACGCGCGACATCCGGAGCGAGACCGAGATGATCGAGTGTCTTCAACCCGTTCCACTGGCTTGGATTGTGGCTCGCGGTGATAACGAATCCGCCGTCGTACTTGCCGGTGCGGATCGCATGGCCGACGGTTGGCGTCATCGCGATGCCCAAATCGGTGACTTCGCAGCCCGTTGCCGCGAGGCCGGCGGTTGCGGCGGCGGCGTACATCGCGCCGGAAGGCCGTGAATCGCGTCCGAGCACGACGCGACCGCCGTTCAGCATCGTGCCGTAGGCGGCTGCGAATTCCATGGTCACCTGGGGCGTAAGTGTTTCGCCGACCAAGCCGCGAATTCCGGAAACCCCGACCATTAACGCCATTTCTGCCAACCTCATCCGCCGCGGACTTGTCTAAAGCTGGTAAGATGCAAAAGCGAAGCCGGGCGCTGAAACGCTTTTCGCACGTGCGTGACGGGTTCCCGCCGCGCGCCGCAAACGTAACGACCAAAGGAGACGAAGGCAATGATTTGGAAACGTGGTTCGCTCGTCGTGGTTTCGGCGCTGTCGTTCACATCATTATCGGGCTGTGGATCGATCATCGATATTATTGACATCATCGGCGGCGGGCCGATCGGCGGTGGGTTCGGCACGCCGGTGTTTGTCGAGGTGTTCAATGACAGTGATTTTGAAGTTTTTCCGGATATCCGGTTCGATTCGGATGAGTTTGCGGATGTTTTCACGGCGCGCGATTTTCTCGATATCGGCGAGTTGTTGCCGGGCGAGTTTGTGCAGTTCGAGATTGATTGCGATCTGATCGGCACGATTTTCTGCGACGAGTCCGTGATTTTTGATTTCGGTGTGTTCGTCGGGCTCGCGGAGGTGTCTGCCGCAGCGCGGTACGACCGCGATTTTCTCTGCGGCGACGATATTGTGATCACGTTCATCGGCAGCGGCGACTTTTTTGACGTGATTGTTGAGGTGAACGGGTTTGAGGTGTTCGGGGGGTAGGTCGGCGCTGCGGCGATTGGCGCGTATTCTAGCGCGCCATGAAACCGCAAACGGCACTCATCAGCGTTTACGACAAGACCGGAATCGTCGACTTCGCGCGGGC
>JBFWWY010000328.1:0-4779 GCA_050245935.1 Phycisphaerae bacterium
ACGACTTTCCCGCCGCACATTCACAAGCCGAAGCGCCGCGCGACATTCTTCTTTCGTCCGGTTTTGCGTGCACGACCTGCGATCTGAGCTTCGAGTCGCCGACGCCGCAGCTATTCAGCTTCAACAGTCCGCAGGGTATGTGTCCGGCGTGCGACGGACTGGGCAGCAGTCTGGACTTTGATCCCGCGCTGTTGATCACAGAACCGACCAAGAGTTTTCTGTATCCGTGCATCGGGGCGTTGCGAACCAAACCCGGACGGTGGGCGCGACATATCTATCAGGGCGTTGCCGATATGATCGGTTTCGATCTGAAAACGCCCTGGAACAAGCTCTCCAACGCGGCGCGCGACGCATTGCTATACGGGACCGGCGAGCAGCACGTCACCTTTACCTGGCGAGGACGGCGCGGCGAATGGAAACATGGCGGCACGTTCGAAGGCGTCGTCGCGGACTTGCGCACACGGTACAAAAAGACAACCTCTCAGATGGTTCGCGATTTTTATGAGCAGTTCATGCGGAAAGGCCGTTGCGCAAACTGCAAAGGAGATCGACTCATCCCGCAAGCGCTGGCGATCACATTGACCGCTGCCCTGGGAGAAGGCGCGAATCCGGCGCTGCGCCCGTTAAACATCGCGGAGGTGTGCAGACTTCCCATCAACGAAGCGCTTCAGTACTTCGAAAACATTCAACTGCAGGGCGTGGGAGCGCTGATTGCCGCTGAGCCCTTGAAGGAAATCCGGGCGCGCCTGCAGTTCCTGTTGGACGTCGGTCTTGATTATCTCACACTTGATCGATCCGCACCGACCCTTTCCGGCGGTGAATCGCAACGCATCCGCCTTGCCAGTCAAATCGGTTCAGGCCTTGTGGGCGTGTTATATGTGCTCGACGAGCCGAGTATCGGACTTCACCCGCGCGACAATCAGCGCTTGCTGAAATCTCTGCAGACATTGCGCGACGCCGGCAATACGGTTGTTGTGGTCGAGCATGATCGCGACACGATGGAGATTGCGGACTTCATCGTCGACTTTGGTCCCGGTGCAGGCGTGCGGGGCGGCGAAATCGTCGCGTCCGGCAATGTCGCCGATCTGGAGCGAGCGCCCCATTCGATAACCGGTGCCTATTTGTCCGGCGCGCGGTCGATTGAAGGTCCGCAAAAACGTCGACCGGTGACGCGGCCGGACGCGACGGCTTCAAAAAAGAAAAAAAGCGCCAAATCCTGACAATTTCCATTTGAATGGTCGCATTGTCCGATAGCGACTCAACAAGCCGCAACCCGCGACACAAGGTTCGACTAGCCTCTTGATTAACGCCATCCGTTTTCCTGTATGCAGCGATTTTCGAAGCGCTGCTGCGGTCGAATCCTCGCAATCGCACCTCCGATTTCGCATATTTCGAGTGTGGGTTGCGTTGTTGCTGGAGTGGCGTCACGCCGCCACCCGCGTGAAGACGCCGGCGACGCGCGGGGAAAGGATTCAGCCTGACGAGACCGATCGGAAGCGGCCACCTGCCGTCCGTTGAAGTCGTTTCGCACCTTTGGCACAACGCCACGCAATTGCGCACGCGAATGCAAGAAGGGGACAGGCTCTTACTGGATTTGGGAAGAGGGGAAGCGCGACATGAGTGTCGATGATCAACCAGATAGTCAACGATCGCAACCGGCGATCGACTATGCAGATGCGACGGCAAAGGAAGCGCTGAAAGATGCGTCTTCGTCGCCGTGTGACCCGAGCAGCCTGCCGCCCGCGGGGGCGCGCTGTGCGGTGAGCCGGGGCCGCGGATTCTGCAAACGTGCCTGCGGGGGTTGCCGTCGGCGTGACGGCGAGGTGTCGTCATGAGTTACCTGCTGGAAACCGTTGGGCGGGGACTCGTGACGCATCTGCACACGATCTTCCGGACACATTTCCCTCACGTCACAGGCGATACGATCGACGGGCTCAGCGAGCGACTGACCCATTCACCCCGTGCGGTGGATTTGTGGTTGCGGCTGGGGCGATTGCAGCTTTTTGCCGCGAATCTGGTAGAGGCACAAAAGGCATTTGAGATTGCCGGCGAAATCGAACCGCTTTGTCGGTTGGCGCGGATCGGTCTGGCGTGTGTTGCGAATGAGCTGGGAGAAGACGAGCGGACATTACGCCTCTTGCGCGCTGCCCAGGTCGACGATCCGAGTGATCCTGCGATCGCGTTTGCCTTGGCCTTGACGCAAGAGCGGATGGAGGATCCGGCACTCTCGATTGCCGCGTATCGCGCCGCAATCGATGTTTGTCCACATCTGCGAAACGCTTATGAACGCCTCGCGGCGCTGGCGCTCGTAGAGGGCAACCTCGACGAGGCCGCCGCCTGCTATGAGCAGTTGGTGGAAATGGAGCCGGATGACATTGATCTGCTGATTACGCTCGGGACCATACAGCTCAATATGGGGCAGCCGGAGTGCGCCATCGAGCAATTTCAGAACGCACTGCTGGTCGAGCCGGAATCCGACGATTCCCTGTGTCTGCGTGACTCGGACACGCGCGGCGGCGATGATCTGACCACCGTGCTCGGCGACCTCAATCGATTCATTCAGAAATATCCCGATGCCGCGATGTATCGCGTTCAGATCGCCGACATTTATTCGCGGGTGGGGGAGGATCAACTCGCAACGGAGCACTATCAGGCAGCGCTCGTCGCGCAGCCCGGCTACCTTGAGGCGACGGTGAAGCTCGCGACGCATCACCTGCGAAATCGACGATTGCAGGCCGCAGCACAGGGATTCGCGCGGGCGGTTGAACTCAACGATCGATTGATGCTGGCATTTGTCGGGCTTGCCGTGGCGCAGCAAACTGCCGATCGAGTCGCGGAGTCCAACGCGACGCTTGATCTGGCGGCGGGAATCGAGTCCAGTTGCTGCCTCCTGCTTTCGGAGACCTTTCGGCTGCACCTGCAATCAACTTGCACGCCGCTGGAGGAAAACCCTCTGACTGACGAAACCGAACGCGGACTCGAAACACTGACACTTGATGATGTCATTCACAGGCATCGTCGCGTGCTGGCCGAATCGCCGAACCGTGCGGATCTGCACTATTTCTACGGGGTGCTGCTGCGGCAAAGCGCGCGTTTTCGCGATGCGGTCGGCGCGTTCGAGCGCGCGCTGGCAATCAATCCCCACTATGCGAAAGCGCTGTTGAAGCTTGGCGTGGGGCTGCGTGAGGCGGGCGATGAACCCGCGGGCCGCCACCAGTTTCAGGCGGCATTTCGCTATGATCGGGCGTCGATTCGAGGGCGTTATCGATTGGCGCTGCTGTACGCGCAACCCAACAAATTTCGATTCGCGATGGAAGAGTGCCGGTTGCAGGAATCACACGATCCACTCGCCGCGGACTTTGCCGCCAACCTGCCGTTGATGCTTCAGACGATCGGTCTCGCGGACGGTACCGCAGCGCTGTGGGAGGGATTGCGCGAGTTAAGCGAGGATCGGAATGTGCTCACACACTCGCGTCGGGTCGCACTTTCGCGCAGCAGTTCGGCGGATGAGGCATAACGACGCGGCATACTGAAGCGAAAGGGGCAGCGTGCACCGCAACGCTGCCGAACCTTGCTCCGATTTTGGCACGCGTTGCGGTGAAGCGGGGCGCGTGCATTCGACTATTCGCCGCGGATCGCGAGCGGGTCGATCGCTTCGCGCAAGGGCGCGTATTTTTCCAGCATGTCGTCACGTCCCATTTCCCCGGCAAGATCGAGCAACCGCTCGAGCACCGTTTGCGTCCGGTAGTGTTGCTCGCCGAATTTGCGCACGAGACCTTCCAGCGCTTGTTCGTAGATTTCGAGCGCTTCGTCCTTTTGACCTACTTTTGCGGTCATGCGTCCCACGGTTCCCAGCACGACCGGCCCCACCCAGTGTTCTTCGCCGTAGTTCGCGATGACCCCCGTGTAGACGGTCCGCGCGGTACGAAGTGCGAGTTGATCTTCGCCATCCGCGCTTTCGGCTTCGGCGAGGTTCAGCATGGATACCAGCGTGTCGAAATGATTCGGCCCCAGCGTCGCGACGCGTGTGTCGGTTACATACTGCGCGAGCGCGCGCGCTTCGTCGACACGACCGATTTCGCGCAATGCCGCGGAGTAATTCCCTTTCGCAGACAGCGTCATCGGATGATCGGTCCCGTGGACCCGTTCCAGTCGCTCAACGGCCGGGCCGAGGATTTCCGCGGCTTCCGCCCAGCGCTTCGCCTGCATCAGGACAGTCCCCAGATTGCTGAGAATCCGGAGCGTGTCTTCATGGTCATCGCCGAGGCGTCTCTCATAATCCGCGCGAATCTCGCGATGGAGTCGAATCGATTCTTCAAGATTTCCGAGCGCACTCGTAATCGAAGCGAGATTGCCTTTCACGTTGACGGTGAGAATGTGGTGCGGGCCATAGGTGTCGAGGCTTCGCCGGTAGGCCTCCTGTTGCGCTTTATATCCGCCGGCAATGTCGCCGCCGGCCTCAATGACATTTCCCAGCGTGGAGAGCGACTGGATGGTGGAGGGATGGTTTTCCCCGAGGCTGCGCGCCCTTCCGTCGTAAACGTCCTGGGCGAGCGCGCGGGCCTCCTCAATTTGCCCGAGGTCGATCAGCGTCTGTGCCAGTGTGTTCTTGACCCCGAGCGTATCGAGATGATCAGCTCCGAGCGTCGCGATCGATGTTTCGAGCACGCTTTCAAGCTCGTCACGCGCCTCCGCCAGCGCGCCGCGCGAGTGCAGTACCGAGCTCAGATTCATGCGCACGCGCAGCGATTCGGGGTGCGTGGGTCCGAAGTGTTGCAC
>JBFWWY010000329.1:0-4770 GCA_050245935.1 Phycisphaerae bacterium
GATTCACGGGGGTCGAGACTTCACGAGTACTGGTTGGCGGATGCCGCGATTCGTGCGGCGGTTTTCTCTCCTCCGGCGGACATTCCCCATGTCGCAATTGTCGGCCCCACCCAGACCGGGAAAAGCACAATCGTCAATGCAATTGTTCGAAAGGATGTTGTGGAAGCCAGCCCGATGGCCGGCGCCACCATCCGCCCGCACGCGATCTGTGCATCGGCAGCACCGATCCCTGCCTCCGCAATAAAAACCTGGCTCGAATTTCCCGCCGGCGCGGTGCCACATGCGGCCGACGAACCTGTGCCGTCGCACGACTTCGGAATAACCCACGTCGGGCCCATTCCGCTCCTTCCCGATCGTACCGCGCCGGACGTCGTCCTCTGGGATACGCCGGATTTCGATTCGATCGGAGCGGCGGCATACGAGCGGGAGGTCATGCGGGTGGCCGGTGCTGCCGCAGCACACATCTTCGTTCTGAGCCGCGAAAAGTATGCCGATCTCACGGTCTGGAATCTCTTGCGACGCCTGTGCTTCCTGAATCGACCCGCCGTCCTGATCGTCAACAAAATGACCCCCGAGGCGGAACAACCCATACTCGCAGCTATGCGGGATCGATTGTCTGCGCTGCACCCCGCGCCGACCCAGTGGGAGATCCGGACGCTGCCGCAACAGACCGGTGACGTATTGCAGGTGCGGGAGGCGCTTACGTCCGCAGCGTCTGATCTTCGCGAATGGTTGGCAACAACAGCGGAAGCGGGGAGGACCCCGCAGGCGGCGACCCGTCAGAAACGGGGTGCCGTCGCATTTCTGCGGGGACGCTGGTCATCGTGGATCGAGCCGCTGGAGCGGGAATACTCGGTCGCCGCAGAGTGGGCGGCGGTGGTTGACGAGCGGTTAACGGCGCTGGTTCAGCAATATCAGGAAGAATATCTGAATGATCCGAAGCGCTACGACAGCTTCCGCCGCGCGACGATTGAACTTCTGGCCCTGCTGGAACTTCCTGGTGTTTCTCGGCCCTTGGCGCGCGTGCGGGAGATCATTACCTATCCGATCCGTGCCGTCCTGGGCGCGGGGCGCGAAGCGTGGCAGCGTTCGCGCACCGGTCACGGCCCCCGCACCGGTCTGAGCAATGAACAGGCCTGGCTTCACGACGCACTGGAAGAGTTGTTCGTTCGCCTGCGTCGTGAAGCCGCGCGCCGTGCCGACGCGCACGATGCGCCTGTTTGGTCAGCCTTGTCGCGCCGCCTCGAAGACCGCGCCGCGTCGCTCGGACGGACGTTCGAGCAGGCACTGGCCGAACATTGCGAACGATCCAACACCGAAATCCAGAATACCGCACAGGAGTTATATGAGACGCTCCAAAAGAACCCCGCCGCGCTGCAGGGGCTGCGCGCTGCACGGGCGACGGCTGACGTCGCCGGCATCGCGCTCGCGATCAAGACCGGGGGCGCGCCGATGCACGATCTCCTGCTCGCTCCCGCCCTGCTCGCCTTGACCAGCCTGTTGACCGAAGGTGCGCTGAGCGGGTACATGCGCAGCGTCGCTTCGCGGCTGAAAGAGCGCTTGCTTGCGGACGTTCGACAGAATCTGGTGGATGCAGTCTTGCGCGAACAATTTCTGGCATTCGCGGAAAATCTCGCTGGAAAAGGGGTATACGGAATTCGGAAGCAGACATTAAAGGCGGCGGAGGCGGCGCTCGACCGCTGGGAGAAAAACTGTTGAGTGATTCCTATTCAGATCTTTTCCGCCGAGTGAGCGATTGGGCCGCCGCCGCGCGCACACAAGGCTGGCTGCAGGAAGCGGACGTGCAGGCACTTGCCGCAGTCGAAACGGCAACGCCGACCGACCTGTTTGAAGAGGTCGATCGCCGACCGCTGATGATCGGCTTTTTCGGCGGTACCGGAGTTGGAAAAAGCACGTTGATCAATCGCATTGCCGGCGAGGAGATCGCGCAGACGGGGATCGTGCGACCCACTTCGCATGAGGTGACGGTCTACATCCATGAAGATTGCGCCATCAAGCAGTTGCCGATCGACCCTGCCGCGAAAACAGTTGCGGTCAAGCGGCATCGGAACCCGGCTTGGCGCGATGTTGCCTGGGTCGATACGCCGGATGTGGATAGCACCGACGCCACAAATCGAGCGACGACGTTGGGGTGGTTGCCGTATCTCGATCTCATGATTTACGTGCTGAGCCCCGAGCGGTATCGGGACGATACCGGGTGGCGGGTACTCCAGCGACGGGCCCAGCGCCATGCCTGGATGTTTGTGATCAATCGTTCCGACGAAGGTGCACCCGGGCAGGTCGAGCAATTTCGAGAAATGCTGGGGGAAGCGGGTTTTGAGGATCCGATCGTCTTGCAAACGTGCAGCAAACCCGGGCCGGTGCGCGGAAGTCCCGACGAGTTCGAAGCAATTCGTGAAGCGGTGCGGGGCCTGCTTTCGATTCATGGTGCGTCGGAGCTGGAAAAACTGCGCCGCCGCGCGCAGTCGCGCGAACTCCGCACCACGCTGGAACGATTGTCCTCCCGCCTCGGCGATGAGGAAGCATGGACCCAGCTCCGTCAAATCTGGCACGGGAGTTGGGAAACCGTGTCCCAATCGCTGTTTGAAGGAGTCGACTACTCACTCCGTTACATCTCCGCGCGTTTTGCTGTCCGCGAAGGCGGCTGGTTTGCGCGCGCGACCCGAAGTGTTGAAACAACCAGGGATCAACCGACCGATTCTTCTTTGCAGGGAGACGCCGCGGTATCAGATTCGACGCCTCATGCAGCGCCGCCGGACCCGCGCGAGTTTGCGGAATTGACGCAGGATCTCTGGGATGATTGGGCCGACGCCAAGCTCGCTGGCGCGCTTGACCAGTTGGAGATGGAGTGTCGCGCGCGTGCCATTTCACCGTCGCCGCTGCGATCCGGGCTCGACGAACGCGCCGCCGAGGTTCAGTCAAAAGTGGGGATTCATCTTCAGGATGCGCTGAGGACCGAGTTGGCGAATCCTGGTCGCGCGTGGCAACGCGCAGCGCAGCGCGTGACTGGATTTGCGATCGTCTTTCTACCCGCCTGCGCACTTTGCTGGGTACTCTATGAAGCCGTCACCGGCTACCACCTCGCAAATCGAGGCGAGATCGCCTATCGCGGCACAAACTTCCTGATCGACTCACTCGTCGTCATTGCGCTCGCGTGGGCAGTTCCGTTCGCTGTGGATCGGATGTTGCGACCGTCGCTGGAGCGCGGCGCGCTGCGCGCGCTGCGACGGGGTACAGCGGAATCGCTGGAAGACATCCGCGAAGCGATCGATCGTTGCATAAGTGCTACCAGCAACGACGCAGCAGCCTTGCGCAGCGAGGCGGAGAAAATCCAGAAGGCCCTCGCCGGACTTGCGGTTCGTCCCATCAATATTCATCACGAAGGCATTCGCCGGATGATTGCGCAGATTGTCGCGGCAAAATCCGCCTGAGCTCCGATCAAACAAAAAAGCCGACGAGCGCGGTGCTCGTCGGCATGGCTTGACTTCGCCGAATGCTGAATGACCCCGACGTTTAGCTTTCGCTCTCGTCGGCGTTCTTTTCGTCCTTCGGTTGAATATTCGCCGGCGTCGCGTCCACAGCGAAGGTCAACGAGCCGAGGCCTTGATTGCCCTGATCGGTACCGCCGCGGCGTTGCTTGTTTTCGCGCTTGACGCCCTCATCGCCGTCCTCTTCACCGGCCCAGTCCGCGCGCTTCTTCGAGAGGCCGATCTTGCGATCCGCCACGTCGACACGCAGAATCTTGACGTCGAGTTCGTCGCCGATCTTGACCACGTCCTGCGGATTCTCGACCTTGTCGTCCGAAAGCTCGGAGACGTGGAGCAGACCTTCAAGATCCTGTTCCAATTCGACGAATACGCCGAAGTTCGTGATCTTCGTGACCTTGCCGCGCACGACCATGCCCGGCTGATAGCGCTCGGGAACAGCGCGAACCCACGGATCCTCGGTCATCTGCTTCAGGCCGAGCGCGACGCGCATCTTCTCCTGATCGACCGCAAGCACGACACAGCGAACCTTGTCGCCTTTCTTGACCATCTCGGACGGGTGGCTGACTTTCTTGGTCCAGCTCATGTCGGAGATATGGAGCAAACCGTCGATGCCTTCTTCGATCTCGATGAACGCGCCGTAGTTCGTCAGGTTGCGCACCGTGCCCTCGACAACCGTGTTCGGCGGATACTTCTCAGCGACCGTCGTCCACGGGTTGACCTCGGTCTGCTTCATGCCGAGCGAGATTTCCTGTTTGTCCTTGTTGATTTCGAGAACGACAACTTCGACCTCGTCGCCGACGTTGACCATTTCAGACGGGTGATTGATGCGCCGCGTCCAGCTCATTTCACTGATGTGGACGAGACCTTCAATGCCCGCTTCGAGCTTCACGAACGCGCCGTAGTTCATGATGTTGACGACTTCGCCCTTCACGCGGCTGTTCGGCGGAAAGCTCTCGGCGACCTTCTCCCACGGATTCTCTTCTTTTTGCTTCAGCCCGAGCGCGATCTTCTCTTTCTCGCGGTCGATGTTGAGCACCTTGACTTCGATCTCCTCGTCGATCTTGACGATCTGGCTCGGATGATCGACACGATCCCACGACATGTCCGTGATGTGCAGCAGGCCGTCGATGCCGCCGAGGTCGACGAATGCACCGAAGTCCGCGATGTTTTTGACCGTTCCCTTGCGAAGCTGGCCTTCTTCGATTTCGGCCATGAGCTTGTCTTTGGCCGCGGCGCGTTCTTCTTCGATCAGCTTGCGACG
>JBFWWY010000330.1:0-4763 GCA_050245935.1 Phycisphaerae bacterium
CGAGCGCCGACTGCAAAAAAGCGACCAGAGGCCTGCCCGTCGGGTAGCGCGACGTCGCGCGAATGTGAGCACCAACCCGATTTCAGCGAATATCGACTAACCGGTGTCGGAAGCGCCTATGGACTGCTGAGAGCGAACGTCCCCAGCGCTTCCTGATCCCGACTGCTGTCGGGACGGCTCTGATCGTCGCTGAAAAAGTACGTTGTGTGAAAATGCGGACGAATCGCCGATCGCGGGAAATTGTCGTGGAGAACCAAAGTTCTCCACTCGTCATTCGTCATTCGTCATTCGTCATCTTGTAATTATCATTCATTGTTCGACGTTATTGTTTTACAAAATCAATCCGATACGAAACCGTCTTGCCCACTTCATCCGCACCGACAAACACCATCAGTTCTCCGCGCGTGAAGAAGCGCACGAGTGAATCGTCCGGCGACGAGCAGAACTTGCTTTGACCCGCGAGAAGCAGCACGCGAACGCCGTCGTCGCCGCTGATCTGGACCTCCAGCGCCTGCGACGCATCGATATTCAGGATGTGTTGCGCCGTCGCGGGAAAAAAGCCCTGACAGGTGCTGTCGAACTCGCTTCCGGCGGTGGACATGCCCTCGCGGAATTGGCTCGGCGTGTTTTCGCCGAAGGAAACTTCGGTCGCTGTCGGGTCGTTCACAAAGCCGCCCGCCATCGGACAGGCTGCGCCGAGGGACAGCGTGGCCACACAGGTCGAGAGGACAAAAGTTCGGATCTTCAAGTTCAGCTCCTTTCGCTCGCACAAAAATATGGAAATGGTGTTGGGAACATAGCGTCGCGTTCCGGAGCGGGCAACCTCTGCCGATTTTCCTTACAATCCCCCGACCGAGGAGTGCGCATCTATGAGAAACCACACGCTGTTGTTGCTGACCGTCGTACTGAGCGGTCTCGTCTGCTGTACTGACGATACGCTCAAATCCACCAATTCCCGTTCCATCAGCACCAACAGCAATTCAGTGCCGGAAACGGACCGCGCACCGTCCGGCGCGCCGCTTCCGGACGCGAACCCAGACGATCCGGCCAACGGCGGTTCATCGAACGCGCCGGACCGCTGGCCCTCTGTCAGCCAGCTCTTTCTTCCCGACCCGGACCCCAACGCGGTTCGAGCGGCATATCCCAACACGCCGAGTGTCGACTGGGCCTGGATCGAACCCGGCAAATGGCGGTGTCAGTTCAATTACATTCCCGATGAACCGATCGGCTCGGTGGCCCTCGCCGGTGACTTCAACAACTGGAGCAAAACGGCGAACGAGATGTCGCCGGATCCGGACAGCGAAGCGTGGTATGCGTTGGTGGAGCTGGAAGAAGGCACGTATCGTTACAAATTCGTGGTGAATGGAAGCGAATGGATCGCCGACCCTCAGTGTGTCTACAACGAGCCGGACGGACACGATGGCATGAACTCCGTTCTGATGCTCGGACGCGTTGCCAACATCAAGACATCCCCCGCGTCGCGCGGTGACAGCAACATCGATTATGACGGCATTGCGCATGATCCGGATGCACCGATGTACTTTCAGCCGCTTGAAAGCGGACGCGCTGTCGTGCGACTGCGTTCGTTCGACCATGATCTTGAGCAGGTAAAGGTGGACGTCCAAGGTCACGGCGTCACGCCTATGCATCCCGCGCTGGCCGACGGAAAGTTTGAGTACTGGGAAGCGACGATTCCGATCGACGAGCAGACACTCGACAATGATGAAGTCGAGTTGTCTGCGAAGTATGTGTTCATTCTGCAGGACGGAACGCGCAATGGTTATTACCCAAAAGA
Source organism: Phycisphaerae bacterium (assembly GCA_050245935.1). GTDB lineage: Bacteria > Planctomycetota > Phycisphaerae > UBA1845 > Fen-1342 > JALHOX01. The sequence continues at coordinate 1,796 of JBFWWY010000330.1, forward strand.
GTTTGCCGTCACGTTCAAGCCGGCGCGGGCCGTCCGCACACCGGACTGGCCGCGCGAGGCCATTTTTTATCAGATCATGCTGGACCGCTTTCGCAACGGTGATCCCGCAAACGATCCGCCGAACGTTCATCCGTGGACGAGCGACTGGTTTGCGGCGCAGCCCTATGAAGAGGCCAAAGAAGGCCAGTCTTTCTACAAGTGGTTCGTCTTTGATCGGATGTACGGCGGCGACATTGCAGGATTGCGCGAAAAGCTGCCGTATCTGAAGGAACTCGGCATCACATCGCTTTATCTCAATCCGGTGTTTGAGGCCGACGGGCACCACAAGTACAACGCGACCAATTTTGTGCATATCGACGACGAATTTGGCACGCGCGGCGATTACGAAGCCGCAATCGCTGAAGAAGACTTGCTTGACCCGGAGACGTGGACATGGACGGAAACCGACAAGCTGTTTCTCGCACTGATTGAGGACGTGCACAAGCAAGGCATGACCATCATTATTGACGGCGTGTTCAACCACGTCGGCACGAATCATCCGGCGTTTGTCGACGTGAAGGAAAAAGGGAAGGACTCGCGGTTTGCGGACTGGTTCGCGGTGAAGTCGTGGGAGCCGTTCGAATATGAAGGCTGGGCGGGGCACGATTCGCTGCCGGTTTTTGCGAAAACTGCGAACGGGCTGGCGAGTGAAGCGGCGAAGAAACATATCTTTGACATCACGCGCCGCTGGATGGACCCGAACAACGACGGCGACCCGCGCGACGGCATCGACGGCTGGCGATTGGACGTGCCGAACGAAATCGCGCTCCCATTCTGGGCAGAGTGGCGCGAACTCGTGAAATCGATCAACCCGGAAGCCTACATCACCGGCGAAATCTGGGATCGTGCTGACGTTTGGCTCGACGGCAAGCACTTCGACGCGGTGATGAATTACCAGTTTGCCGAACCCGTGATCGCGTGGGCGACGTTTGATAAGAAAAAGATCGCACCGACGGAGTTGGATCGCACGCTGGCGCGATTGCGACTCGCGTATCCGCAGGCGTGTACATACGTTTTGCAAAACCTCGTCGACAGCCACGATACCGATCGGCTGGCGTCGATGGCGCGGAATCCCGATCGCAAGTATGACAACGCGAATCGCACGCAGGACAGCGGTCCGAACTATGACAACGCCAAGCCGACCGCGGAGGAATTTCGCAAGGCGCGGCTCGTCGCACTCGTGCAGATGACCTATGTCGGCGCGCCGATGATTTACTACGGCGATGAAGTCGGCATGTGGGGTGCGGACGACCCAACTTGTCGCAAGCCGATGCTCTGGAAAGATCTGGAGCCCTACGAAAAGCCGGAAGAAAACCACGTCATGGACGAGCAGCTCGCGTTTTACAAGAATGCGATCGCGCTGAGACACAAGCACGGCGCTTTGCGGCTGGGTGAGTTTCAGACGCTGCTGGCCGACGATGAACAGGATGTGTGGGTGTTCACGCGGTACGACGATCGCGAGGCACTGATTGTTGCCATGTGTGCGGGGAAGAATGATGCAACGGTGCAAGTTCAGTTGCCGCGCGGTTTCGCGCAGGAGTGGCAGCGCGTATTCGGCGATTCGGGTGCGCCGCGTGTTTCAGCGAATCAAGACGGCATCGTCACGCTCCAGGTGCCGCACATCGGTGGCGTCGTTTATCAGGCTCGTTTTTCCCGCAAAGGTCGCTGAATGTCGCAACCCATGATCCAGCCTGTCATCGGGCGCGGCGTGTACATCGCGCCGACCGCGTACGTCGGCGGCGAAGTCGCACTCGGCGACGAATGCACCATTTTGCATCACGTCGTCATTCGCGGCGACGTGTCGGCGATTCGCATCGGGGCGCGCGTCAACGTGCAGGACGGCACAGTGGTGCACACAAAAACCGGCGTGCCGCTGGACATCCACGACGACGTCGGCATCGGTCATCGCGCGGTCGTGCATTGCCGGCGGGTGCAGTCGAACACGCTGATCGGTATCGGCGCAATCGTGCTCGACGACGCGGAAATCGGCGAAGGCTGCATCATTGGCGCGGGGGCGCTGGTGCCGCCGGGGATGATGGTGCCGGACAACAAGGTCGTACTCGGTGTTCCGGGGCGCGTCGTGCGTGATGTGACTGAGGCAGATCGCGAATATATCCGCTTCGTCGTCGAGAATTACCGCAAGCTCAATCGTGAACACGCGGGGGGGAAGTTTCCGAATGTTGCGGGAATACCGGAGCGTGCGGAGTAAGAGGCAACCACGGAGGCACGGATGACACGGAGAATTCGTAGGATGCGTCGCGACGCATCATTTGGCTGATTGCAGCCAAACCCATTCTTCGCAATTCCGGTTTCGCGCGAAACCAGCACACCTCTCTACTTTTTTACTGCCGCTGTTTCGCACGTTCGGCTACCGTACATTCCATGAACCGCGCGCCCCGTCCGATGCATTGCCTCAAATGCGAATACGATTTGCGCGGCGTAGCGGATTGTCGTTGCCCGGAATGCGGCCGTGCGTTTGACCCGGACGACGACGCGACATTCGCGACGCCGGAAGATGTATTGTCGCCGCGACAGCGCTGGCTTTTTCGGATTCTGCGCGTCATCGCGCTCGCACCACTCATTCCGCATGTTTTCCTCGTCGCCGCCTGGCTCTCGGCGTGGGAAATGCTCGGGCATCCGCCGTCGCCGTATGTGGATGATCCGAAATCGATTTCAAATCCATCAGTAACTTGGTTTATTGAGTTGTTCTGGGGCAGCACGGTATTTGGCTGCGGCCTTCCCATTCTGTTGGTGATGTCATTGATGGGGATCGGACTCCTGCGTTCAATCTATCGACCAAAGCCTAGACTGGAGCAGGGATTTCAACGTGAAGTCTTCAAAACCTTTATTTTCTGGTCTGTGACCTGGGGTGTTTCAATTGGTCTGTTCTTCTCCGATCCTCTTGACCAGCTTGCGTGGAAGATCGGAA
>JBFWWY010000331.1:0-4739 GCA_050245935.1 Phycisphaerae bacterium
AGAGTGGGGGACCACCAAGAGTGGGGAACCACCAAGAGTGGGAAACCACCAAGAGTGGGGAACCGGTTCTCAACCGGTCAGTATGTAGCGTCCGCGTCCCCCCTACCGGACGTCTTCGCGACGTGTCGTCCCGACGCCTCGAGATGCCTCCGTGCCGGACGCCGTATTCCTGTAATTCCCCCGTATTCAACGCTGCACCGCACAGAAGGAAAATCATCGGCGACCGCGATGAACCGGTTCTCAACCGGTCAAAGCGTAGCGTCGGACCTCCGAGTTCGACGGTGTTTTAACCCATTCAATTCATCGGTTGCCCAGGTCAGAGAATACCCCATGCCGAACGATGAATTACAGCATTGCCGCCAACCGACAACCCCGAAAGGGGCGACATCGCGGCGAACCCTTAAGAACCTTTTGCCCGCAATACCCAGCAATCCGCCACCACCGGCCCCGTCGCGACGACCTCGACCAGATTTGATCCGCTCGTCAGATTCCACTCGCCAAGCGAATACAGGCCGTTCGCGCGCTCGGAGAACGCGATCTCCGCTTTCTCTTCCCCCTCCACGCTGCGGATCGTCACCGTTTCAAACCGCCGTCGTGGATTCACGCGCAGCAGCAACTCCGCGCGCTGCGGCTCAAGCAGCGGAATCGCGATTCGCACCGGCTTGCCTTCGGGCAATTTCACCGCGCGCTGGCCGGAATATTCCACGCCGCGCGCGTCGTCTTCGTTGACGACGCTGCCCGCGTTGTCGCGTACGCGGCCTTCGATTTCGATCGCGTTCTCAAAGCGCACGCCCGGCACGCCGAGCGCCTCACTGCGAATCCGCGCGAAATTCTTCGACGCTGTCGGCACCGCGTAGCCATAGACCACGGCACTGAAAAAATCGTCCGGCCGTGCCATCGACTCGTCCCACCGCAGCGACGCGAACAGACTCCGCAGGAACGGCACACCCCCCGCCTCAAACCAGCGCACGCCGCCGAACTTCGTCGACGCATCCGCAAGCGCAACGCCGTTGAGCGCCGTCTGAATCCGCGATGTGCGACCGGAAATCCCCAGCAATCCCGCAACATTCGCACCCATCAGCGGCTTCTTGCCATCAACGATCAGTTGCGGCGTGGTCGCCTGCAGCCAGTCGCGCGACAGCGAATCGACGCCGAGCGAGACGCCGAGGACGCGGCCCGGCCCTTTCCCGTCAAACCAAGTGAAATTGTTGCGGACAAGCGGATTCGCGCTGACGTGCTGCGCGAAAAAGCGCAGCGCGTTCGGTGCGACATTCTGTCGCGCGACGCGAAGATACACCATCACATCCAGCTCTTCGCCGCTGAAATTCAGGAGTTCAAAACGCATCCCGTCACGAAACGGCATCGGGAAATAACAATACGCATAGTGATCCTTACCGACGCGCCGATCCGGCAGCGGAATATCGAGCATCATGTCGGTGCCCGCGTACAGCGTGTTGATCGATTTCTGCATCAGCGGCGACGCAAAAAAATCGATCAGCGGCACCTCGACGGAAGGCGACGACTCAGCATCAAAATAAATACGCAGCACGCACCTGTGCAACGCGTAATTGCCGATCGGGTCGGCGCGCTGCGTGATCGCGAAGTAGAACGCGCGAATCACACCCATGCCTTTGACTTGGTCGGTGAGCATCGCGCCATGCGCGAGCTTCTCGTGGATCGCAATGGGCAGCATTTTCTGCCCATCGTCGACTTCTTTCGGCGTGAATCCCTGCAACAGCGTTTTCTTCACCGCCTCGTACGTTTCGCTGGTTGCGGGATCGATTTCGCCTGCAAACGACTCAATGTCGACGTCTTCAGCCGAAAACTGGGAATAGTTCACTTCGTACGGCTGATCGATGCCGCGACCAGAAATTACGCAGCGGTTTTGAAAGCCGATCGGAAACACGCAGACGCCGGCCCCGTCATCGCTTTCGCGAAATGAGAACGGGATTTCGAAGGGAGGTGCCTTTTGCTGGAAGAGGTCTGCGAAGTCACTCTCGAAAACAATGCTCTCATCGCATTTGATACGCAGCGTGCCAGTTGGGTTTCGCGTCCAAATGCGCGAAATCACGCCGGGCCCGCGCACGTCCGCGAGAATGTCCCAGTCTCCGTCTGTGCCGCGAAAATGAAGCGCGTCTGCGCTTGCGTCGTCGGATTTGATTTTCGACGGCGGCGTCGATGAAGAAACCATGCCCCACGACTGGGAGCTTGTCGGCGGCGCGTAGAGCGCATCGCGTGCGACGAGTGCGCGAAGCATATCGGATTGCGTGAGGGTCGTTTGGGAAAATGAAGCTGGCACAATCGGCAGCAATAGCAGCGTTAATCGCGTCGCGAAATATCGCGTGCAAGTTTTGCTGACGGCTATCTTCATCTTCGCTCGCTGTTGCTCATCATGAGTGCCTGCCGCGCTTCCTTAGGGGAGCGGCGCTGATCGGTGTTACCCGCTGTGTTTGAACAGGATTACGTCGCCGTCTTTGACGATGTAGGTTTTTGGCTCCTGACGCACTTTGTTGGCGGCTTTTGCGTCGCGCATCGAGCCGGCGGCGACAAGATCGTCAAACGCGACCGTCTCCGCGCGGATAAATCCCCGCGCAAGATCGCTGTGAATTTCGCCCGCCGCTTCGACGGCTGTCGAATCGCGGGGCAGCGGCCACGCGCGGACTTCTTCTTCGCCGGCAGTGAGAAACGAGATCATGCCCAGCGCTGCGAAACACGCCTGGATGATGCGCGTACGCGCGAGCTTTTCGAGGCCGTAGTCGCCCATGAACTCCTGGCGCTCTTCTGCGCTCATCTGTGCCAGATCGGATTCGACTCGCGCACTCAGCGCGACCGTCGCGGCAGCGTCGGGGTCTTCAAAGGGGGCCGGCTTTGCGGCATCCTCCTCGTTCACGTTGATTGCAATCACGATCGGCTTTTGTGTGAGAAACCCAAAGCTTCGCAGCAGCTTCTCTTCCTCGCCGGGTTGGATGACATCGCGCAGTGGCTTTTCGTTTTCGAGCGCTTCCTTGCAGCGCTCAAGCAACGCCAGTTCCTTCTTCTGCTTTTCCTGCTCCTTTGTCGGCTTCTTCACGCTCGCGAGCAGCTTTTCGACGCGATTCGAGCAGATCTCAAGATCGGCGAGCAGAATCTCATCGCGCAGCAGCGACAGATCGCGTTTCGGATCGACTTTGTCCTTGTACGCCGGCACCGATGGCGAATCGAACGCCCGCACGACGAGTACAAGGGCGTCGCACTGCCGCAGCGACGGGAGATGCTTGGTCAGGCCGGCGCGCTCCAGGTCGCCGTCCGCACTGCCGGGCAAATCGACGAATGCCATTGTGGCTTCGGTGCGTTTCTTGGGCTTGTACATTTCTTCGAGTGCGTCGAGCCGCTCGTCGTAGATGCGAACGGCTGCCAATGTCTCGTCACCGGGTTGCGTACTTTCGGGCGCCAATCCGCTGATCGCGGAAAAAACGCTCGTTTTGCCCGAAAAAGGGAAACCCACTACTGCAACCCGCATAATGCCACGCTCCCAGGAAACCGACTGATTGTTGATCCCAGCCGACAAATCGCGGCGGTACCGCGGTTGTCGGCCACTTTGTGGGGCGTATGATATTCTGCGTTGTTGGACGCGTCTAAGCGTGGAAGGTTCGATAATTCAGAATACCTGGCCGCAAAGGTGAACTGCATGCGCATACTGATGTTCAGTGCAATCGCGACATCCGTTACTTTTCTCGCGGGTGGATGCCCGAACGCCACGCGAACCGAATTCCCCACCAATTTTCTCGAGGCCAATCGATTTATTCAGGACACGAGCCTGACCCCGCAGGAACGGCGCGAGCAGATTCGGCTCCTCGGGATCACCGATTCGGTCATCAATGCGCTCATGCTGGATACGCGGCTTGGGAATCAGTTTGGCGGTGATCTTCGTTCGGCATACGACAAAGTCACCGGCAATGGTTATCAGCGCCTAACGCCCGATGAAGTGCAATTTTTTGGCGACGAAGCAACGGACGTCAGTGCAAGCGTGGATGCCACACTGGACGACGAAGAGGCGCAGGCCATCGTAAACTTATTTCAGGACGAAAGCCTCAACAACAGTGCGGACCTCGCAACCTTTCTGGCCGATCCGGCAAATTCAGTGAAGATCCCCGACGCGATCCCCGATGGCGTACTGGAAGACTTGTTCGTGGATTTTGACACGGACCTGCTGATCGAACGTTTGCCATAACTGGGAGAGCAACACATGAAGAATTTGCGCATCGCGACGGCCGGCGTCGCGACCGGAGTCCTGTTGTCATTGACGGGCTGCCTCGGATTATCCACGGACCCCCGTACGAGCAACCAAGGAGGCGGCGACCTGATCAGTGCCGGCCTCAAAGCTGCGCAGGGACAGATTGCTTCCTTGACGCCTGATGAAATTCAGGTTGCTTCCGACTTCGCGATCCAGCAAACCGGCGTGGACGCAGATTCGATGACCGACGAACAGGCTGCAGCCGTCAGCACGTTTCTGAAAGACAACAATCTGAATCGCGTGGAAGATTTCGAAGCGCTGCAGGCGAATCCGGAGAATGTCGTCGTCGCGCAGGAAGTGCAGGACGCGGTCGAGATGTTTCTGCAGGGGCTCGGCGAAGACTTTTCGTTCGACGAGTTTGAAGAACAGCAAGCTGGCGAATAATTCGCGCAGCTTCTGTGGAGCGAAAACTTTGTTGGCCGCACCCGAACGCGGGTGCGGCTATTTTTTTCGGGATGCCAGTAGC
>JBFWWY010000332.1:0-4704 GCA_050245935.1 Phycisphaerae bacterium
TACCCAATTGAGCCGGAACATCCGCAAGGAGGGGATCGGCACCCCGATTATTGTTCTGTCAGTGCCGAATCAAACGGATGAGCGTGTCGCCGTTCTCGACGCGGGCGCGGATGATTTTATCGAAAAACCAATCGAATTTCGCGAACTGGTAGCGCATATGAACGCGATGGTGCGTCGCTGTCAGGCCGATAATGCGCATATTCTGGAATACGCCGACCTGGAGCTGGACACGGCGAATCGAAACGTCAGACGCGGTGACCGCGCGATTGTCTTAACGCCGCGCGAATTCGCCTTACTCGAGTATCTGGTACGCAATCGTGAACGGGTCGTGGATCGGGTCGTGGTAGGCGAGCACGTGTGGGGAGAAGACTACGCACGTCGTGAAAGCAACGTCGTGGACGTATATGTCTCGCGCCTCAGACGCAAAATTGACCGCCCCGCGGACGCTCCGCTCATCCATACCGCGCCCGGCATCGGATACATTCTCACCCGCCGCCCGCCGACTCGTCACTAGTCATTCGGTTTCCCTGCGGCGGCACGCTCCTCCTCCGTCAGCCGCACCGGCATTTCTGAATATTCAGGCCTGATTCATTCAAGCTTCAGCTTTCTGACCGATACTTCTCACCGGAAGCTTACTCATGTGCGCAGCGGTACAGGCACCACTGTGGACCGCTGCAGAGGAGAACTTGGAATGCCGGCCGAAAAACATTCGACGAAGGCAATGCTTGTCGCATTCGGCATCGCAGTATGCGGTCCCGCCGCGTTTGCGGCGTGGTCAGCAGATAAGCAACCGTTCTTCTGCGTACGTTCGGCCAAGCTCGTGGATCAGCCGGTGCATGACAAGGCCGGAAAAAAAATCGGGAAGCTTCGCGATCTTACCACCGACGGAAAAGGGAAAATTGTCGCCGGTGCCGTGGAACTGGAAGACGTGGAATCGCCGGATGCCGACAAGACCGATGTGCTGGTTCCGTGGGAGGCCTTCTCCGTGGATGTCTCCGGGAACGTGACCGTGGTGATGCCGGCAGGCCCCGTCGATGACAAACCCAAGGATCGCACGTTTTCAAGAGCTGGCGCGGAAGGTGAAGACTTGCGGATTTCCGCACTTCGCGACGTCAAAATTTACAACCAGTCCAATGAGCACATCGGCCAGATCAATGACGTCATTGTGCGCTGTGACGAAGGGCGAATTGAAGCTGTCGTCATGACGACCGGCGGTGTCTTCGGCACGGGGGCAGAGAAATATATCGTTCCGATGGCGATGTTTCGCGTGACGCGCGGGGAAGGCGACGTGAAGATCACGAGCCGCCTGTTGAAACAGCAATTGCAGAGCGGCCCGAAGCTCGTCGCGGATAGCGAATATGAAACGAAGCCGGAATTTTTTGAGAAGCTCGCGCGGCATTACGACGTGCCGAAGCTGTGATCGGAAGAGTTTTTAGTGCGTTTTTAAACACACGTGTGCTGGGCGCGTAAGAAAGGAAAGAATCATGAACTGGGATCAAATCGAAGGCGATTGGAAAAAGTTTCGCGGCAAAGTGCAGGAGAACTGGGGCAAGCTGACGAATGATGATCTGGATGTGATCGCCGGCAAGAAAGACCAACTTGTCGGCCGAATTCAGAAAGCGTACGGCATCGAGCGTGAAGCCGCCGAAAAGCAGGTAAAAGAATTCTGCGGAACATGCGGGTAGCGAGTCGACCGGTCGACTCCTTGCAACGATGCATGGGAGCCGCCGCACCCGTCGTTCACCCGCAGCGGGGACCCGGGTGCGGCATTTTTTTTTCAAACTTGCAGATCGTGAGAACGCAGCCCGCAACTTTTGGTTGCGACGTCAATATTGAACGGAGGATGGTCCCGTGGGCCTATTAGGGTACGCATTTATTTTCTTGATCATTTCACTCGTTGCGGCATTGTTCGGGTTCACGGGCATCGCAGCGGGGGCGGCGGGAATCGCAAAAGTGCTGTTCGGCATTTTTCTTCTGATTTTTCTTGTCTTGCTCGTGCTTAGCCTTCTCGGGGTCGGTGCTGCGGCAGCGGTAACCTGATGATGCGTTACGGCGACGTTGTGGTAAGCTGACACCGGCGGAGACGCCCCCGGTCGTTCAGCGGTTGGCATTGCCGGGCACAGTCAACAAAATCCACAGGAATCGAATGAGTAGGTTATTCGATACGTCCGATTTTCCTGCGCGCTGGTTCTGTGGAAACTGGAGCGCGCCGCATGGTTGGACGCATATTGTTGCCGACCTATCGATCTGGTTGGCGTACATGTCGATCCCCGCCGTGATCCTCCTGTTTCTGATGCGACGGCGAGAAGTCACGCTTTCGCGATTGTACTGGTTGTTCGCGGCGTTCATTTTCTTTTGTGGGACGACGCATCTGATGGACGCGATACTTTTCTGGTGGCCGGCCTATCGTCTGTCCGCACTGTTGAAGGTGTGTACGGCGATCGCGTCAATCGCGACCGTTTTTGTGTTGGTCCGCTATCTCGACACACTCGTCAGCACGCCGTCCATCAGTGAACTCGACCGCGAGATTTCGCGTGAAGCGGAAGCGCGTCGCTCGGCCGAACGCGTCCTTCTGGAACGTTCGCAATTGCTACAATTTGCACTCGCGGCGGGTCAGGCCGGTGCCTGGTCGCTGGATCTGGAAACGCGAAAAATTACGCGTTACCCCGCCCTCGGTCGTCTTTTCGGTCTTGAAGAAGCCATGGTTACGGAAACGATTGAAGAGTGGGAGAGTCGAATTGATCCCGACGATCGTTCGTCCGTCCATGAGTTTCGTGAACAGATTCTCGCTTCGCCGGGCCGCTTTGATGCGAGTTATCGAGTGATTTTGCCCGATGGAAATCGCCGCTGGGTGCAAACCCGTGGAGACGCGATCTACGACCCGGATGGCAAGGTCAGAGGACTCGCGGGCATCATCGTGGATCAGAACCACGAACGGCAACTAACCGAAATGCGCGCCCAGCTCGCCGCCATCGTCAATGGCGCGACAGACGCCATCATCGGCTTGTTGCCGGATCGCACCGTGGTCGCGTGGAACGCCGGCGCAATGGAACTGTACGGCTGGACCGCAGAAGAAATGATCGGTCAGCCCATTGATCGCATTGTGCCAAGTTCCCGTCGTCATGAGGTGGATCAGTATCTCAGCGCCGCAACCGAGCGACACGGCATTGGACCGCTGGAGACGATTCGCCGCAAACGCGACGGAACGCTCGTGCCGATCGAGCTGAACGTGACGCCGGTCCTCTCGGAAAATAATGAGCTGCTCGGAATTTCCAAGATTGAGCGCGATATTTCAGTCCGTCGCGACCATGAGCGCCGGCTCTCGGAAATCAATCATTCGCTGGCGGCACGTAACGCCGAAATGGAACAGTTCCTTTACTCGGTGTCGCACGACCTCAAATCGCCGCTGGTCACAATTCTCGGCTTTTGCGGCGTTATCACGGAAGAACTCGAAGGAAACCAGTCCGCGAACGTGGGCGATGCGTTGGGACGGATCGAACGTGCGGCCAACCGCATGTCTCGGTTAATTGATGATTTGTTGAACGTCAGCAGAGTCGGACAACGAGCAACCCAGCCCCAGATTCTGCAGACGAAATCCATCGTTCATGAGATCACAGCCGATATGGCGGAGTGGTTCCGCTCCGAGAATGTTGAATTGGTCTGTCAAAGCGATCTGCCGCCGGCGTTTGCCGACGCCGACCAATTCCGTCAGGTTCTGGAGAACCTGATTTCCAACGCCGTCAAATACGGGCTCAACGAAAATTCTCGCAAGATTGAAGTGTTTGGAACGACGACGGACACCGACCATCGCATCGCAGTGCGCGATTTTGGGTCCGGGATTCCGGAGGAGCATTTCGAGCACGTTTTTCATCTTTTTCAGCGGCTGGATACCGAAGCCGAGGGAACCGGCATCGGTTTGGCGCTCGTTCGGCGTATCATGCAGTTGCATCGGGGCAAGGCCTGGATTGAAGCAACGCCGGGAGGCGGCACCACCGCATGGGTCGCATTTCCCCGGCGAAATGCAGAAATTGACCAATGATGGATGCAAAAAAAACAGGGGAAACGCCACTCCACATTCTGCTGGTCGAAGATGATGACGACCACGCGGAAATTGTGATGCGGACCATCGCGGGAACGCAAACTCCCAGCACGATTACTCGTGTCAAGGAAGGAGAATCCGCGCTGCGGTACTTGCGCAGGTCGGACGAGTACCTTGATGCGCCGCGGGCGGACATTATTCTGCTGGACCTGAAATTGCCCGGTCGAAGCGGTATTGAGATTTTGAGGGAAATCAAGAATGATACCGATCTGAAGCGGCTCCCCGTGGTGATCCTCTCGACTTCGTCCGCCGAGACGGATCGTTGCCGCGCATATGAGAACCATGCGAACAGCTATGTCGTCAAACCCGTCAACTTTGTTCGATTTCGTCAACTTGTTGCCGATTTGTGCATGTATTGGGGTGTGTGGAGCCACCCGCACAGCGAAAATTGATTCAAAAGGAAATTTCACACTGAGGATCTCCCATGCCCCTGAGTGAAAATACCTTGCGCGTGCTGTTTATCGAAGACAATGACGATCACGCAGCATTGATTACGCGCCAGCTTTCCCTGGCCGGCGGCGGAAAGATGGATGTCACGCGCGTCGGGCGACTGGATGCCGGTCTGCATGCACTGGAAGCAGGGCACTATGACGTGCTGCTGCTAG
>JBFWWY010000333.1:0-4703 GCA_050245935.1 Phycisphaerae bacterium
TCCGCGGATTAATGATCATATTTTGTCGTGCCCTTCATCGGCTCGTGATAAACAATCGGGTCCAGCCCCGCCATCACTTTCAGGCGGTTGCGAACGTGATCGAAATCGATCGCTTCATTGACCTCCCACTGGTCCTCCAGAATCGGCAACGGATCGCTCGCGTATAGTGTGAGTTCGTGTACACCTTTGCGGAGTGTCTCTCCGACCAGGCCGTCCACGTATTGCACGACCGGGCTTTTCACTTCCCTCGCGACAACCTCACCGATTGCAGATGTACTTTTTTTCCAGAACAGATTCATCGCGAAGGTCTCGTGATGCGCCAGCGAGCAAAAACGGGAGCGCGCACCTTTTTGGCAATGGTTCTCGATCAACGTCTCCGCCGAACGGCGAAGTTCATTTACGTATCGTCGCAAACTTCAGATATGCGAGTCAGCCGCCTTCGAGCATATCTCACTCGGCGCGGACAAACGTTGCGACGACAAACCCAGCGCCTCCGAGCAGCAGCGAGAACATCTCTCCGTCCGAAATTCGGAAGCTACCCCAGTATTGTATCATTAGGATCGTCAAAATTGCGACTAAAACCATCAGTAAATTTGGGAACAGCAGGACGAGACCGGTTCGGCCGAGCCGACGTTCGGATAAAACAGTCGCAAACCAACCCAGAACCGCCCCCGCTCCCACCGTACCTCGCCATGAAGAATGTCGCCAAGAAAGGAATGGGTTTGGATCAGGTGCCAGCGCCAGAATCGTCATATGCACGAATCCCAAACCTATTCCAATCGAGCTTGCGGCGGCGAAAGTGCGGATGAGATGTTGCCTGTCCGAGAACATGCCGAAGAAACCTACGGCAATCACGGCGTTGGGCAGTGTTAGAATCCGTCGCCGTTTTTATATGCCGGTCGGGAGCGCAGCAACTGCGCCACGATCGCCGGCCGTGACGAAACCGTCCCCGTACAGGTCAGCATTTTTGACGACGCAAACCGGGAATTGTTATCGACTCAAAATCAGTGACCGTCGGCCCTGCGTCCCAGCGCATTATGCGGCGGGCAAGATGCCCGCCTCACTACTTTTGCCTGAACCTCTTAATTGGCCGAAACCCGCTCGACTCGCTGAATCGTGACGTCGATGACCGGGACGTCCATGAAGCCGTTCGTGGTTTCCGTTTCGATGGTCGCGATCCCGTCTACCACGCTCTGACCTTCCACCACACGACCGAACACCGCATAGCCCGGCGGGTTGCTGTCGGGATTCAGCGAATCGTTGTCGACCAGGTTGAAAAAGAACTGCGACGTTGCAGAGTTGGGATCATTCGTGCGCGCCATCGCGATCGTTCCACGATCGTTGGGCAGCATGGCATCGGTTTCGAGATCAATCGGATCACGCGTGTCCTTCTGTACAAGTCCGGTCAGGAAACCGCCGCCCTGTACAACAAAATCGGGAATGACCCGGTGGAAAATGGTCCCCGCATAAAATCCGTCATCCACGTACTGCAGGAAGTTCGCAACCGTTTCGGGCGCATCGTCCGCAAAAAGCTCGACTGTGATGTTGCCGCGACTGGTGACGATTCGCACCCGCGGATTCTCATCCGGATCGGGAATCTCACCGATTGCGGCGATACGAATCACAACGGTGTCGGTATCGCGGTTTCCTTTGTCGTCCAGAATTGCAAGCTCAAATTCGAGCCGATTCAGCCCGCCGTTCACAAAAACGGGAGCGATAAACGTCGGGCGCTCCGTGTCATTTCCCATCAGGTCGACGAGATTTCCGCCGATCTGCCGCCAGGCGAACGTCAAGCCTGTACCCGTACTCGCGGAAGCGGACAGGGTGACGATACTCGCCTCTTGCACCGTCTGATCCGCACCGGCGTTTGCCGTCGCACCCGAAGGTTGATTCGGATTGTCAGGAGGATTGTTCGGCCCGGGATTGAATGGTGAGAAGTTCGGATCCGCTGCGATGCTCACTTCGACGGAAGCCCGACCAATGTCCCCTGCCTGGTTTCGAACCGCAACCAAGAACGCTAGTGTCGCGTTTGATCCGAGCGAAGGCGCTTCAAATGCCGCGTTCTGAGTGAACGGATCGGCAAGCTGCACGCCGGGTCCCGCCGTTTGTACCCAACTGAAGATTGTGGGACCACCGCCGGTATCTGTAATCGCGGCAGCAAGTTGAACATTCTGACCGACCGTTGCCTGGTTTGTGCTGGCGGTGGCCGTAGTGGGGATCTGGCGCGCCGGCGGCGTAAACGGCCCGGTCGGCGCGCCGGGATCCGTCGTCAGATTGCACTGTTCCGGCGACAACTGTGCCAGAACGATGCACGAAAACGTAAAGAGGGTGAAGCGGATCATCTGGGCTGCTCTCCCGCAGAATGGGTATCTGTGACCAAGCGTCAGTGGATTATTGGATTGTCGGCGGGTGCAACCGTCATTTCAACCCCTGAAAAGCGGTAATTCCGCACGACGAAGCAGAGAATGCACCGATCTCGAATCGAATGATTCCGATATTTTTCGTGTACCGCGAGTGCGTAATCGCTTACCAGCTTACTTCACAAGCTTGGCAACGGTTTCGCCGATGGTCGCCGGGCTGTCACAGACTGCGATCCCCGCGTCGCGCAGCGCTGCAATTTTTGACTGCGCCGTCCCTTCGCCGCCGGAGATAATGGCACCCGCATGTCCCATCCGCTTCCCCGGCGGTGCCGTCTGCCCGGCGATAAATGCAACGACCGGTTTCTTCACGTGCTTTTTGATGTGATTGGCCGCGCGCTCCTCGTCGGTCCCGCCGATTTCGCCGATCATCACGATCGCATCCGTGGCGGCATCGTTGTTGAACAGATCAAGCAGTTCGATGAAATTCAGTCCTTTGACGGGGTCACCGCCAATTCCCACACATGTGCTCTGGGCAAATCCGCGCTCGGACGTTTGCCACACGGCTTCATAGGTCAACGTGCCGCTGCGGGAAATGATGCCGACATTCTTCTTACCTTTCGTCGGCGGCGTATGAATATATCCCGGCATGATGCCGATCTTGCATTCCCCGGGTGTGATGATGCCCGGACAATTGGGTCCAATCATCAGGACGTTCTTGTCATCGAGATATTTGCGACACTTCACCATGTCGAGCGCGGGAATGCCTTCCGTAATGAGCACGATCAGCTTGATTCCCGCATCCGCGGCCTCCATCGCTGCCGCGGCGGCAAACGGCGGCGGGACGAACAACATCGACGTGTCGGCACCCGTTTCCCCAACAGCCTCGTAAACTGTGTCAAAAACCGGCAGGCCGTGCTCGGACTTCGTGCCGCCTTTGCCCGGCGTGACACCCCCCACCATTTTCGTGCCGTATTCCAGACATTGTTTGGTATGAAATGAACCGGCTGTGCCGGTGATTCCCTGGCAGATGACACGCGTGTTTTTGTCAACCAATATGCCCATGAGTGGAGCGATCCTCGTTTTGAATTCGAGACTGATTATCGCGAAAGGGCAACTTATAGCATGAGTGGACATTTCTGAAAACCGCGGTCCGAGATGTCGCGCGGGGACGAACGCGGGACAGTGGGTCAATCTCTGCAGTTGAACGGACGCGAAAAGATGAATAGCGCCGTTCAAGCGTCATCGCGACATCAAGTGCGACGGCCCTTATTTTGGGCAGCGGCTTTGCCAGTCGTTCCAGACTTTTGTGGTTGCCGCGATTTCGAGCGGCTGGAGATCTGCGTAAATGCCTTCGCCAGAAAGGATTAGTCAAAATCAGCGTTTCTTCACCAAACGGGATGTGCATCTTCGCGCCTGTTTTGAGGCATTCACGACAACGTCCGTATAAAGTTTCGGAAGCCGAATGGCCCCTCCCTGTTGCGGTAATTTTCGACAAAATCCCCTTGTAACGCAGGAAAGCGGTTGGTAGAGTGCATCTCAAGGTCGAGAAGGAGTGTGTGGTTTGGGAGAACCGCGCACCTCCGGTTGGGAGAGAGGAACGCATTTCCACCATTCTCACCTTTCGTGTTTCGTGGATCCACTTCGTGCATTTGGGATGCACGGGGTTCGATTGCGACTGACGGCAACTTTTCTATAAACCTGCCGCAGGTCAATCGGTTTTTACATGTCTCTTGCAGGAGGAGAACACAGATGAAGAAGATTCTGGGCACAGCAGCAGCACTTGGCCTCGCCACAACCGCGATGGCAGTGGATTACAATGGTGGCGGCGGCGCAATCCCCGACTTGGTCGGCGGCGTTCCGGGACAGTTCAGCAGCTCGTTGAACGTACCCGATAGCTTCGCACTGGCCGATGTTGACGTGACCGTCAACCTCAACCACACCTGGGTCGGCGACCTGATCATGACCGTCACCCATGGCGCAAACAGCGCAATCCTCGTCAACCGCGTTGGCGGCACCACCCCGACGTCGGTCGGCGACTCGAGCGACTACGGCGGAGCTTATCGCTTCGATTCGCAGTCGGGCAACAGCATCTGGGCAGCAGCAGCAACCGCTGGCGCAACGGCACCGATTCCTGTCGGCACGTATGACACCTCCGATGCGTTGACGGGCGCAGGCAACAACAGCCTCGACGTCTTCAACGGTCAGAACGTCAGCGGCAACTGGACGCTGTCGATCTCCGACAACGCCGGTCTCGACACGGGTGTCGTCAACAGCTGGACGCTCCACGCAACGGCAGTACCCGAGCCCGCAAGCCTCAGCCTGCTGGCCCTCGGTGGTCTCGCA
>JBFWWY010000334.1:0-4660 GCA_050245935.1 Phycisphaerae bacterium
TGGACGCGCGTCGCTTGAAATCGGCTGATTTTCTGTTTGTCAGCATCCACTTTCTCGCGAGCGGTTAAGAGATGTTGCAGCAGGTCCCGATAAGAATCATCAGCGGGTCGTGCAACGCGGTCCGAGCGCAGGAATTGCGCGATTCAGAGATCTGGAGGAAAGAATGAAAATCCGAATGTTGATGATGGTGGTCATCGCGAGCGTGCTGTTCGCGTCTCTCGTATGGCTGACACGTTCGCAGGAGGCTGCTTTTCGCGATGCATTGACGGCAAACGAGCCGGTGCAGGGCGGTGACGTTTCGATACTCCCCCCGCCGGGACTGCAGATCCGAGAGATCGTGCAAGCGTGTCAGCTCATCACCGCGGAAGCGCATGGAACCGCCACGGCGCGCTGCATGGATCAGAACTGGCGCGGCGCGGCAATTGCGACGGTCTCCGCGCCGGCGACTATCCTGTTCGGCGTCGATCTGGCAACGCTCTCGGCGGATCGAATTGAAATCGATTATGAAGGCAAGCGGATTCGCTTTCAGTTGCCCGCACCGCGACGACTCGCCACGACCGTTGACGCGAAACAAATCGACGAACAGATCACCATTCGCGGGATGCGAAGCAAATCGGGGATTGGCCGCACACTGCGCGAATCGGCGCGCGCCCAACTTTTCGCAGGTGCTGACGAACTGCCGGTCTCTACTTCGGCTTACCAAACGGTGATTGCGCACACGGCAGATCAGGTATCCGAATGGGTACGACGGTTTGCGGGCGAGGATTTTTGCATCCAGATTGGTTTTGATGACATAGCAGACCCGTCACGTGCCTTGGCGCTCGGCGCTGGACGGGGGCGATGATCGCACCGAACCCACACATTCGTCGACGGTTCTGGAAAGTAGCCCGAATAGCGGCACTTTGCGCTGCGCTGGCATTTCTGCTCGCCGATCAGGCTGATCGCGCGGGTCGTCTCGCTTTATGGTCGATCGCGGAGATGGATTACGTCGCGACCGCGCAAACGCTGCGAAGCGAGGCGCGCTTCGAGGAGGCCATTGGGATGCTGCAGGCAGGCATTGCCGGCGCGGATAATGCAGATGCGCGGGCGCCGATGATCGCCGAGCTTGAGAAGACGATTTCGGCGCAACACAGCGTTCTGCGGCGTGCCGGGGAGGTCGCGAAAGGTGCGCTGACCGGTCACGGCAAAACACCGGAAGCGCTGGCGGGGGCGATCGGCACCGATCTTTTCGTGGTTGGCGATGTCCGGGATCTGGCGATTCAGAGTGCAAACTGGGCACGCTCCCAGGATGTGGACGCTTTTATCGTGGCGCTATCCACCGTGGGAATTGCGACCACCGCATTGCCGCAGCTTGATGGTGCGCTGGGGACATTGAAAGCGGCGGCAAAGTCCGGCGCGATTCGCCCGGCCTTTGCCCGTCAGGCTGCCAAGCTGCTGCGCGTACAGTCCGGCAAGGCCGCACTGAAGAATGCACGTCACCTGCTGACGGATGTTTCCAAGCTGAGAAAGGCCACGTCTACCGGCACAATGATCCGGTTGCTTCGACACGCTGATGATCCGAAGGATCTCGCGCGAATGTCAAAATACATCCAGGAATCCCGGCATGGTGCATTTGCCTTGCTAGCGACCGGTGATGACGGCGTCGCAGCACTTCGTGCAGGCGGTTCGCAGATTCAGTGGATCGAGCAGGCAGCGCGCCGCGGCGCGGAGGGAAGGCGCTGGCTGCGGTCCGCCGCGCGGATAGGCCTGCGCCCCCATCCCCTGTTGGGCATCGCGAAAGGTCTTTACAAAGGAAATGTTCCGCGCTTCGTTCCTAACCTGCTCAAGGCGATTGATCGTGCATGCTGGTGGTTTGTCCCGGCGCTTGCTACCTGGTTGTTTCTCGAGCTGATGACGATCGCCCGCTTCGGCCGTACCTCCGCGAGGAAGAAGGCTGAGGAGTTGCCGGGTCTCAGCCGCGCGTCGGCATTGGCGTAGAACTTACTTCGGATCAAGCTGGACCGGCTTGGGTTTGGGAATGTCCAAGCCTCGCGGTCGCGCCGGAGGCTCCGACATCGGCCGGGACGTCTCGCGCGGACGTACCGGCAACGGACCGCTCATGGACTCTGACGACGGCACATTCCCGTCGGGAAGTGGTTCTGCGGTGGAACTCGGCGTTGGCACCGCGTTTCGATCTTCCTTTGACTGCCAGGGTCGGTTGGTATAACCGGCCGGAAATCCTGCGCTATTGGTCGTTGCGCCGCTTCGCGCGCGCCGGACAGCGTCCCATTCCGATTCAAATCCCGGGTTCTGGTCAACGCTCGCGCGATAAGCAGATGTTTCACCGATTCGCATCGATTCCCGCCCACGCGGTTGCTCCTGTGGGAAGTTCATTCGCGAAGATTGCGGAGATTGCTGCCCGCGCGTTGGAGTTTGCTGCCGCACCGAAGACTTCTGGAGTAACTCCGGGAAGCGGGCAATGATGGAACCGGTACGGTCCCCTTCCGCCGCTTTCATCAAATTGCGGAGACCGCGCTCACGGTATCCGGAGAAGTATTCGAGATATCCGAGCAGAAAGCGCAGACGCGGCTCTTCCTTGCCTTCGAGACGCTGCATAATTTGCGAGCGTCGGATGTCGGCGGTTTCACCACCCCCGAGGAGCTCACGCAGATCCAAGTCGAATTTGGCGATATCCGGGTAGAGCTCCAGCGCACGCAACACGTTATACGCGGCGGAAAGAAATTCGCCCGCCGCCAACTGGGCGTGTCCCTTCCCCAACAGCGGCAGTGGATTTTCCGGGTCCAGCGCATGCGCGATTTCGAATCGCCCGACGGCGTCAAAATACTGACCGCTGTCGATGAGGCGCTCTGCTTGCGCGATCGCTTCATTAATTTGCGTACGCGAGTTCGTCGCGAGGGACCGGATGGGCTGGGTCATCACACGGTCGACGAATTCCTGGGAATTCAGACGAGCGCGCTCGTCCAGCATATTTGCCAGCGTCGGATCGGCACGCACCTGATCCTGCATGTCGGCAAACCACGGCGCGCGCGGATCCCGCTGTAACTCGGCCGCGATCTGCATGTCGCCGTACAAATCACCGCCGGGCAGCGATGGGGCGACGATCATACCCGGCACCTGGGCCATCCGGTCGTTCGACGCATACGGCGACTGTTGTTGTGCCGAATCCCCCGGCATGGTTCGAATCCCCGACAGATCGAAGTTTGTGTCGTGGGTGAACGGACGCTGCATTGCCGGCTGCTGGGTCGGGGCTGCGGCGTACCCCGGCTGATTGGACGGTGCCGCATTCTCATAGAGCCACGGGTCGACGTGGACGTCCGTCGGTCGCTGGCGCAGCGTCAGATTCAGATCGGATTGATAGGCCGGGATCGCACTGAAATCAATCGGCTTTCCGGGATCCACTGCCCAATTGGCACGCGGCGCAGCGCTCGGCGTCCCGGTGGAAAATGCGTTATCGGCGTTGAGGGGATTCGCCGGGGCCGTCGGGCTGAATCCATATCCGGTGTCCGGCGTGGAGTATGCCGTTTCAAACTTTGGCATCGCTCCATAGCTGATGATGTCCTGAAACGTATCGCGCTGATACAACGCCATGTTTGATCGTTGCACACCGGGCAATGGCGGGTCAATCGAGATCCCTTGTACGCCGCGCAGATCACCCACGGGATAATTCGGCAGTTCGTTGCTGATGGGTGCATTTTGAAAGCGCGAATCGAGGCGGGGGTCGAGGCGAGAATCCACCGGTCCGGCCGAGCCCAGTTGTCCGCCGGTGAATCCCGGCGTAAACGTCTGTTGTACGTCTCCCTGATGCGGCAGAAGAAACCCGCTGCTTCGCACGGTCGTGGCCGGGTCGTAGTAGAGACGCGCACCCAATCCGCCGAGGGGCAGTGCGGAGTCGCTGATCGGCGTCGTGTCTCGGCGGAACGCGCTCAGGCTGGAAGAACCGAGGGGGCCGCGAAACGAGTTCGCATTGGGGATTGCTGAATATCCGCGGAACGATAAGCCGCTGGAAAGATTACCCGATGTGGAAGCGTTACCCAGCAGTGGGGGCGGCGCGGCCTGATAATTGCGACCGCCGCTGCCGATCTGCGGATTCACTTCGGACAGACGACCGTCCTGCGGCAACTGATATTGCGACCATGCCAGCGGGGTCGCCGTAGCGATTACCCAGCAGGCGAGATTTCGGTAGCAAACGTTGCCCAAAAAAACTTGGGTTCGGCAGCGCGTTTCCATCACACACCTCGTTATTTCCGGTCGACGCGACACGCAGAGATTATAGTCGGCAGAAATCGATGCGGACATGGATCTCCTCGGAGGTTCAGGCAATCGGTAGCGGGTCCGTTTGAACCATACAATGCATTTCGGTTCGGACGAGACGCTTCAACCACCCCCAAACTGACCCGATATTCAGACAATGCTCCGTCCGCCATCCACGTAAACGATGTTTCCCGTGAGATAGCTGCCGGCATCGATCAATCCGCAAATCACGGCAGCCACTTCATCGGCCGTTCCGGCACGTTGAAGGGGAATTCGCTCGATCCACTTCTCCTGGAGTTTCGATGAAACATCGGGCTGCTGTTCGATGAGGCCGGGTGCCACGCCGAATACGCGCACGGACGGCGCAAGCGCGCGCGCCAAGGCTTGCGTGAGTGTTTCCAGCCCGCCT
>JBFWWY010000335.1:0-4671 GCA_050245935.1 Phycisphaerae bacterium
GGCTGGTCGCGCGATTGATCGTTACAAAGAAATTGCCTATGATCCGCGTCTCGTGCGGGCGTAGCTCAATTGGCAGAGCATCAGCCTTCCAAGCTGAATGTTGCGCGTTCGACTCGCGTCGCCCGCTTTTAGAAGATCGCTCGGACGGCCCCCTCGAACGCTGCGAGTTTCGAGGGGATTTCATTGCGCGATCGACATCAACCTTGACGTTGGAAGAGTCAAGCACACAATCGAAAAATCGTGGGTACGGGCCGCTAACTGTGGCCGTCGCCAGCCGATATGCACATCTATTCAAGTTCCCGGGGGGGCCGCGAAAGCAAGTCATCGTCCGCCATTCACTATGGCGACGGAACAACTCGACGGAAACTTGACCGGAACGACCTTCGAAATTTGCTGATCCAGCCAAGAGAGATCAAGAATCTCATTCAATCGGCGTTACCTTAGCTTAATGGTGACGCAGGTAGTTCTACGGGTTCGCCGTGGCCTGCATAGAATGGCTCGGGTCGGCCGAGTTCCATGAAGCTGTAATGAAGCAGTGGTGATATTGCCCAAGGGTTGTTTTTCGAAAGGCCGCGACCCTCAAAATAGTAAATCAGGTCTGCACCCGATGAGTTGTCTGCGTGCGCGCTACCCGTCATGCGCGGAGGGTTACTAAATTCTTCAAGTAAGGGTTCTTCTGGATTCAGATGATTCACCCACCATCGCTTATCCGGCGAAGGAACTGAAGGGTTTAGAACAGTCCAGGTCTTGCGTTCTAATGTCATCAAGTAATCAAATTTGACTGACGTTATCTTCCACCCGATCGAATTTTCGTTTTGAACTTCTTTCGTTAGGTTCATGGTGATTTTAATATCGACCAAGCTGGATATGTCGGCGGGGTCGCTGTGAATCCAGAATTGAAGAAGCGGCATGTCACACCATTTCATCGTGTTCTCATCTGTTCGGGTTTGCAGCAGCGAATCGGTTCGCGGTCAAAATTGCAGAAGCGAAAATAACACTTCGGCACCGGCATCCGAATGAGGCATTCTGGTGACGAATAGCGCGGCTTATTGTAGAATGCCCATTAGCCGTCACCCGCACAACTCCGGAAAACTCAGAAAGGAAAAAAGTGCTTCCTTGCATTAAGAAGCGCACATTATTGCGATAGTTCAGAGCAAGATCGCTTCGTAAAACCTTCAATCGCTAAAGAGCGCCCGTCTTCTTTGAAACACGTTCCAACACGCATTGCAGCTGATCCGCCTTGAATGGTTTCACGATATAGTCCACCGCACCGTGCTTAATCGCGTCCATGATTGCCGTGCGCTGTTCGACGGCCGAGACGATGACGATGCGTGCATCGGGGTGTTTGGCGCGAATGTCGCGGAGCGTATCCATACCGCCTTTCTTGGGCATGACCAGGTCGAGCGTTACGACGTCTGGTTCGAGTTCGTCGAAGAGTCTGCACGCCTCTTCGCCGTCACCGGCTTCACCGATGACGGAATATCCCAACTGAGTCACCTCTTTTTTCAGCATGAAACGCATGAATGCGGCGTCGTCGACTACGAGAACAGTTGTCGGCATCGGAAACTCCGAATATCTGTGGACTTAAATCGTCCGCGGTTTCTGGCCAATGATCTGAACTTCATAAATTCCTTCCGTCGTCCAGAAGGTAACTTTACGGCCGCTCGTGCCGCCAAGATCGGTCGCGAGCGTCGCAATACCGTGCTTTTTTAGCGCCGCGATGGCTGCATCGGCGTTGCGCTGGCCGAGATCACTTTGTGATCCGGTGCCGAACATGCGGGCACCTCCTGCGAGCTTTGCAGTGATGCGGTGTTTTAATGCGCCCTTTTCAAGCAGTTGTTGCACCATGTCGTCGATTGCGGTATCGGCGAACTTCCCGCGTGCGCCGCTGCCTTCCGCCGAAGACGGCAGAATGATGTGCGCCAATGCGCCGAGTTTCGCTTTGCGGTCAAAGAGTGCGATTCCGATACACGAGCCGAGAACTGTACGAATGCGCTCCGGTGCGGCAGCGACATAGTATTCGCCGATACCGATCGACTTCACATCGACTGCATTCTGCGTTGCCGTGTTCATAGATGAATGCTTCCCAGCCGCTTATAAGATTCGACGTGAACAGCCAAATAGACGATTGCGGTGAGCGTCACCTGCGCGGTCCGAATTTGAATGCGTGCGCTGAAACACTCATGATCCGCTGCCTGATGCAGATCGCAAAACGTCTCCAACAGTTCGGATGCAAGCCCACGATTTTGTCTGGGTTCGGGGCCCGGAGAGTAAACGTCCGCTCCCAGTCGTCCGCGAAAGATATCGCGCATTGCGGATCCGACTTCATTGAGCAACGCCTGAGCGCTGGCTTTGTCGTTTTGCGGGTTGCCCCCAAATTGCTCGACTTCCGCTGCAGCCGCGATCATGAAGAGCCGATTCGCTGGTTGTTCAGTTAGTTCGCTCGAGTAAATGAGAATTTCGCGAACGTCCCAATGCTTGCGAATCTGGCTGAAGGCGGAACGATTGAAGCGCTCGATTTTTGCCGTCGCACCACGCCGCTTTTTCTGCTGAAGTCGTTCACCGCGGTTGCGCAAGCGAAATCGAATAGCTGTCCCAATTCATAATTGACGATCTGCTCTCGTTCTGCGTGCTCGCGCAAGCTGACGAGGACATCGTCCGTAAAGATCAGGACGAGCTTCCAGTCAACGGAGCGGCCGTTGACAAGAAATCGTGTGCGTGTCATGTACACTTCGTCGCGCATCGCCAATTCGCTACACAGCAGAGGTGCGACGACGGCGCTTGCCAGATCATGCATGACGAACGGGACGCCAGGTATCGTCGTCATTCGCAACCAACGCGATAATGCGTTTGAAAAGGAACTACCGACGATGTTGCCTGTTTCCTGAATGCACGATCGCTCCAGTTCGGCTAACGCGAAGGCCTCGGTGGGCGACGAATGCGTAAGTGTCTGAACGAGGTCAAGTGCTTCGGTCTCCGGAAGAGCGAGGAGAACGTGTCCGGTTAGCTCGCCTTCCAGGGGCATGTGGACAGCAACGATGGGTTCGTCGGCATCGCCGGCGATCTCGCCGATCGCTGTCAGCTTCACACAATCAAAGCCGTCAGTCTCAATCTGTACCGCGCTGTTCAGCCAAGTGCTCAGTGATTCAGAAGCACTGCGGGAACTCTCGGTTGCGAGCTTGAAGAGAGCTTGGGAATTCACTTCTGCTAATTCGTTCTTTGAAAGTGCGTCGATCATGATGCCGCCTTTGCCATGACAGGCTGCAGTGCTTCGAATGACGTATTTTGTGAGGCCCGTGTTGCAAAGCTCGACATCAGAGTGGCGACATCAAGGATCAGCGAAACGCGACCATCGCCGCGAATGGAAGCGCCGGTGACGCCGTTTACATTGCGATAGTTTGCAGCAATGTCTTTGATGACTGCGTCGTCCTGCCCGATCAGTTCGTCGGCGATCAATCCCATGCGCTCGCCCTGAAGTCCGAGTACGAGGACCGTCATTGCGCTGTTGGTGATGGATTGCGTATGCTGACTCGGGTCGGACAAGTGGATCAGCGATTCGAGCCTCGCCAATGGAATCACGCGATTGCGCACTTCCATGACCGGCTGATTCTGTACGGTTCGTAGTTGATCGCGTGGAACAGTGATGATCTCGCGCACGTTTTCGAGCGGGATGGCGTACACTTCGCAGCCGATGCGGACGACCATCGTATTCAGGATCGCCAACGTCAGCGGAATCTGAATCGTAAAGACCGTTCCAACGCCGGGCGTGCTGTTGAGTTCTACATACCCGTTCAATTCATCGATTCTCGTCTGGACAATATCCATGCCCATGCCGCGACCGCTGAGATCCGTCACCTGTGGAGCGGTAGAGAACCCAGGCTTGAAGATGAACTGCATGGCTTCCTTGTCAGTCATTTGTTCGACTTGCCGTGCTGATGCAAGGTCGCGTTCAATAATTTTCGCGCGAATCCGCTCGATGTTCAGGCCCTTGCCATCATCCCGCACTTCGACGCAGATGTGGCGACCGCGATGGAACGCATTGAGAATGACGCGACCGGATTCTGGTTTTCCGACCTTGACTCGATCGGCCGGTGTTTCGATGCCGTGATCGACGCAGTTGCGAATCATGTGCGTCAGCGGATCAACGAGCTCGTCGATCATGCGCTTGTCCAGTTCGGTGGATTCGCCGCGCAATTCGAGATCGACCTTCTTATTTGTCTGCGCCGCGATGTCGCGCACGACGCGACGGAATCGCTGGAAGAGCGGGCCGACCGCGACCATCCGCGTCTCCATGATTCCTTTCTGCATGCTGCCCGCGACGCGATCCAATCCGTGAACGGCCTCGGCCAACGCGCCCATCGCAGGACGCGCCGAATGGAATTTCTGCACGATTGTCTTGATTTTTTCGAAGTCGGCTTGCAGGTGTGCCACCTCATCCGCGAACGTGCTCAGGCCGCTGCCGGGCGTTTCGCTGTTCTTCAAGCCCGCATGCAGCGCGGCAATGCGATCTTCAAGATCCTGAACCGCATAGAGAACATTGTTTTGTGAGATTGCGCCGGTCAGTTGCCGCGTAATGTCGGTGAAGCGCGCCTTCGTAATGACAAGTTCACCGCTCAGATTCATCAGATTGTCGAGGCGGTTTAAGTCGACACGCAACGTCTTTGCGGCAGC
>JBFWWY010000336.1:0-4665 GCA_050245935.1 Phycisphaerae bacterium
GCAGCCCCGAAGCCAAGCTGGAACCTCGCGGTCGTTCAGCCGAAAGGGGACGGACCGGATGTCGGCCCGCTTCGGTCGACCGGGCCGGAGGAGGCTCCAGCGCTGACCGCGCTTCGGGAGTTCTTTGCCGGACTGGCCCGTGAGCTCTCTCCGGAGCAAGCCACACAACTCAGCGGCATTCAAGAGACAATTACCGAGAATATCCATCAACCGCCTACGGATGCCCGCCTGCTATTTCGTGCCGTCAAGCGGCTTCGGCTCGACCCGGAGCAAACCGAGCAGGTCCGCACACTCGAGAAAGAAGCCATGACGGCAATGCGTGCGGCGCGGCGCGACGAAGCGGCGGAGTCGGCCATTTCCAGTGACGTACGCGCGAAAATCGACCAACTCCTCAATCCGCTGCAACGCGAGCGATTTGAGCTGACACTGGAAAAATTACGCGGGCATTAGCACTCGGCGATCGTCAATACTTCCCATACGCTGTGAACCGGCCCTGCCAGCGGCACGCGATTTGTCACACCGCGCGACGGCGGCCCTTTGGTTAATTTCGAAGTAAGGAATGCGCTGATGAAGACTGTTCTGGCAATTCGTCGAGCTGCCGGCCTTCTGCTAACCGCGACAACTGCCCTGGCGCTGGAATCGCCGAGTAAGCAGAACACAGCCGACGTTCAACCCCCGGTGGCCAAAAGCGAATCCCATATCACGACGACGCACGGCGTGGAACGCAAGGATCCGTATTACTGGCTGCGCGGCAAGGAGAAGCCGGAAGTCATCGAACATCTGGAAGCGGAGAATGCGTATGCGCTTTCGAAGATGGCGCACACGCAGATGTTACAGGACACGCTGTACAACGAGATGAAAGGCCGCATTCAGGAAACCGATCTGTCGGTGCCCGTGTTTGACGGCGGCTGGTATTACTACACGCGGACGGAGGAAGGCAAGCAATACAGCGTGAACTGCCGCAAGAAAGGCGCGCTCGACGCGGAAGAAGAGATTCTGCTGGATCAGAACGAGCTTGCGAAAGGTCACGAGTATTTTCGCGTCGGCGTGTTCGATGTGTCGCCAAACGGGAGTCTGCTGGCGTACTCGGTGGATACCGAAGGCGACGAGATTTACACGATGTACTTCAAGGATCTGTCGACCGGCGAATTGCTGGACGACAAGATCGCGGAAGTGTCGTACGCGAGCGCGTGGGCAAACGACAACAAGACGCTATTCTACACGACGATGGATGCGACACGTCGGCCCTATCGCGTGCACCGGCACATTCTGGGCGATTCAAGCGACAAAGATGCGTTGATTTTTGAAGATAAGGACGAGCGCTTTTTCGTCGGGGTGGATCGTTCCCGCAGCGATCAATATTTGTTCATCACCGCCGGCAGCACGGAAAGCGACGAACGCTGGTACATGCGCGCGGATACGCCGACGGCGGAATTCAAACTCATTCAGCCGCGCACCGCGAAGCTGGAATACTCTGTCGAGCATCACGGCGACGTATTTCTGATCACGACGAACGCCGACGGCGCGACGAATTTCAAGCTGATGCAGACGCCGGTGGACAAGCCCGGCAAGGAAAACTGGGAAGAATTCATCCGCTACAACCCGGAGGTGTATACGACCGGCGTCGATGCGTTCAAGGATTATTTGGTTGTGTACGAACGCGCGGATGGCCTGCGGCAATTGCACGTTTTTGACATCAAATCGGGGATCCACCAGCGACTGGAATTCGACGAGCCGACGTACGCGGTTTTCCCGAATGCGAACCCGGAATACGACACGACGAAATTCCGCTATGGATACACGTCGCTGACGACGCCGATGTCGGTGTATGAGCGCGATCTGAAAACGGACGAGACGACGCTGTTGAAACAGACGCCGGTGTTGGGCGGCTATGACGCGAAGAATTACGAATCGCGACGCGAGTACGCGACGGCGCGCGACGGCACGCTCATTCCGATGTCGATCGTCTACCGCAAAGGCCTGACGCGCGACGGCGACAATCCGACGCTGCTCTACGGCTACGGTTCGTACGGGGCGAGCAGCGAGCCGTATTTTTCGTCGAATCGCGTGAGTCTGCTGGACCGCGGGTTCGTCTTCGCGACGGCGCACATCCGCGGCGGCGGCGAGATGGGCC
Organism: Phycisphaerae bacterium; assembly: GCA_050245935.1. GTDB lineage: Bacteria > Planctomycetota > Phycisphaerae > UBA1845 > Fen-1342 > JALHOX01. The sequence continues at coordinate 2,135 of JBFWWY010000336.1, forward strand.
GCACCTGGTACGAAAGCGGCAAATATCTGCACAAAATGAACACCTTCACGGATTTTGTCGACTGTGCGCAGCATCTGATCGAGCAGGATTACACGAACCCGAAAAAGCTCGCGATCAACGGCGGCAGTGCCGGCGGATTGCTGGTCGGTGCGGCGGCAAACCTGCGGCCGGATCTGTTTGAGGTCGTCATCGCGAACGTGCCGTTCGTCGACGTGATGAACACGATGCTCGACGCGACGCTGCCGCTGACCGTGACCGAATATGAGGAATGGGGCAACCCGAATGAGAAGGAATATTTCGAGTACATGCTGTCGTACTCGCCTTATGACAACGTGAAGGCGACGCGGTATCCGCACATGCTGGTGACGGCAGGCTTGAACGATCCGCGTGTGTCGTACTGGGAGCCGGCGAAATGGGTCGCGAAACTTCGCGCGATGAAGACGGACGACAACATCATTCTGCTAAAGACCAATATGGGTGCGGGGCATGGCGGTGCTTCGGGTCGTTATGACAAGTTGAAAGAGACTGCGTTTGAGTATGCGTTTTTGATTGATCGGTTGGGGGAGAAGGAGAGTGAGGCAGGGTCGGCGGCGCGGTAGATTTTTGATAATCGAAGAACACGCGCTCATAGGGCCGGGGACGGCCCGGCTCTGATTGCTTTGCAGTCGCGAGGTGGTGTGGCAATCGATACGACTTCGCATGTTGACTGCTACGGCTGCGGCTATGACCTGCATGGCCTCGCGCAATCCAGCAACTGCCCGGAATGCGGGACGGCTTGCGAACCATCGTTCAACAATGTTCGCTTGTGCTTTCGCTCAACCAAATATTTGAGACTTGTCATGACCGCAAGTTTGACGTTAGTGGCGGTATGGCTGTTGCAATTCGGTTTGACTCCGGTCACGACTCAGATACTCCCGCCGGAGAGCACAACTTTACCAGCAATGCGATTCGTCGACTTTGTCGCAGTAGCCGGTCACATTCTCTCATGTATTGCGAGCGCCGGTTTGGCAATTCTCCTACTTCGCGACGCATGCGGACTGATATGGCCGATCGGGATTGTGGGAGCGACCGCGAATTTCATTTCAATCGCTGTTCAATTCGTATCGATTCCTACCTCGGTCGGCTCGATCGCAACTTTGTTGCTGCTTCCGAGTGTTGTCATTGTAATCGGGATTTTCTCGATAAGAACTCGCAAATCTTACATGCCGATCTTGAGCTTCGTCTTTGCAATCCTTTGGCTGCTCTTCTTCGTACTTGTGCCATGGGGAAGAATGCTGACGGGAATTGTCGGAGTGTTCAGCTTCGGCGGACTCTTTTACGCTATGTTTTTCTTGTTCTTGTTTCCGCTTTGGCTCGGGATCGAAGTTTGGAAGATCTTGCGAAATCGAAAGCGCTGCATTGCCGCAGGTTTCGCTCGCGACGGCTCGGCAGGAGCCTCGCCCTCCCGCTGAATCTTGTTCGCGATAAAAAATTGCGGATCGACCGGTATAGACGCACCACATTGCTTTTTTTTCGCGCTGTGATTTGTCTCGAGCGCGAGTCGTCGTGCTGGGACGATGCGCCGAATTCATTGACCAGGTTTTAGACCATGCGGCCGGGAGTCCTGACGCTGCGGGCCGCGGACCATGACACATCGGGCAGGGGACGGCCCGGCTCTGATTGCGCAGCCAACTTCTGCCTGAAAGCGCAGGCCATGCTCGCGACGGCTCGGCGGGAGCCTCGCCCTCCCGGTGCTACTTGCGATCCATCTTCGTTAAAGCTGTGCTAAACCGGCTCTCGCCCACTCGTTGCAGGTCGGCAAGCGCGCAGTGAGATTCAACGTCCGGCGCGGGGGCACGGACGCTACATTTTCGGCACGGGAGCACGGGCGATACCCATGTGGCATATGGGGGAGGGACGTTTCATTCTGATATTTTTTCGGACGGGGAGATTCTGGGGAATTTGCGCGGGGTTGGGGCGCAAAAATCGCGCGGGGTGAGCTAGAATGGTTGTCAGCCTGAGGAGGCGACGACCATGCCGATGTTCTGGACAACGCAACGCATTCGCATCGCGGTGTACTTCGCGGTGAGTTATCTCGCGCTTTGTTAGCCGCAAGCCATCCAGTTTGAATTGTGATTCATCATTCCGTGATTTTGCCTGGTTGAAGTTGGCGGCGCTGGAATTCTACGTCCGGCACAGGGGCACGGACGCTACATGTCACCCTTTCAGGATTGACGAGCAAGAAAATTAATGTGGGGTAGGACGGATTCCCATGCGTTTCGGCCCATCCCTTGCTTTCAACTTCAATCCGAATAAGCAAAGACAACCGTGAGAAGCGAGTTCCTCCTGATGTAACAGATGTAACGCCGGGAAGTGGTTACCGATAAGCAGCACCATCGAGAAAAATTCGGCGATTTCCGATAATACGCAGCGCCGCGATGCGACTTGTTCGCGAATTTCCTGCGGATCATTTTTGGGTGTTGAGTATCGATTGCCGGCTGCGTACTATGAAAGGGCAATTGTCGAAGAACTGCTGAGATCTTTGTCGTCCG
>JBFWWY010000337.1:0-4664 GCA_050245935.1 Phycisphaerae bacterium
GAACCCTCCCGAGCGTCGTGTCAGGAGGGCACGCTGGTACTGCGTTCGTTTTGCTATGGAGCGGTTACGAGTGCGACAAACGGTCCGATGTCACCCACCGACACGATTCCGTCGCAATTCACGTCCGCACTTTCGAGGCAACCGTCCGGGAACAGCATCATGTACTGTGCAGGATTGGTCAGCGCGGTAACAAACGGGCCGATGTCCGCAACAGAGATCACGCCGTCGCCGTTCATGTCTCCAATCAGACATTTCTTGCAAAGAATTTCGTCACGCAGCACCGGATCGATCCGTTCCAGCGGCATAAACGTGCTGCCCGTGGCGACTTCCTGACTGAACCATTCGAATTGTTCCATCGGATGCGCACGGGGGCCGAATTGTTGCCGTGCGCTATGGCACGGGTGGCAAATCTGCGCGAATCGCTCAATCAAGTACGGAATCACGTAGCCGGCGGGGCTGAAGGACAACGTGGATGCCAGAAGGACCGCGTGACTCGTCATGCTGCCGACGTATAGCTGTGCGGCGTTGTCGGCGCGTTCGCCCCCGAAGATATCCGCGGGGGCAATCGGTCCGCCGGCCTGATTGAGCAGCATATAGGCAACGTCCAGCGATCGATCGGCATTGAAGAAGTCGGTACGTGCGTCGGCGGCGATCCCGATGCGCCCGTCGGGGGCCTTGACGCTGCGCCCGAAGTCAAAATCACCCTGGATGTCATAGCGATTCGACCAAGCCAGTGCGCCGTTGGGCGTGAGTCGCAGCGCGAGCACATCTTCATATAACGTGGTGCCGGGATCGCACAGGTCCAGGCATGTGGCCTCTACCTGACCGGTGATGATGAGATCATTCGATTGCCCCATGCGCGTCAACGATGCGCCCTTCTCGGCGATTCCAAAGACGCCGTCGGGGAACTGCTGAATCGTATTTCCCCAGACGCCGTTGAAAAGAATGTTTCCGAAGGCGTCGACCCGTGTCACCATGACGTCAGAATCCGCGAGGAATCCCGCACCGGGGAGGTTACGAATATTCGCACTGCCGACCAGTGCGACGGTCTGCTGTCCCGTCAGAATGACTTCGCGGTATTCAGCGTTGCCGCGAAAATTATTCTTCATACTCCAGACATCGTGCTGCCACAGAAGGCCGCCGACGAGGTCGGCACCCGCGACCACCGCGACTTGAGGCACGCCGTTATCCGGAACGCGCCAGCCACATGCGATGTAGGTCGTCTGCGCACCGTTGTCGGGCAGCTCGACAACGTCATCGAACACGTCAATCTGCGGATATACGCGAAACCAGTTCACATTGAGTGCGGCGTCCAATTCGAGGAGAAATGCGCCATCCAGTAACACTTGTCCATTCGGCCCGCGTTCCACAAAGTCGCCGCACACGATCGACCCGCCTTCGCGGATGGGAAATAAATCGTGCGGATTGATGAAGAGGTCGGTTTGATACGGCTCGATCGTTTCGCCGGGCCGTGCGTAGGTCGCAAACTGGAATGGTTTGAGATCGTTGTCGAGCTCGACCATGAGAGGTCGCTGACTTGGCTGCATCAGTTGCGGCAAATCGCGAAACGATGCGACATAGAGCAGGGTGTTGTTCACTGTTGGATCGATCGCACGCGCCTCGGCGTGCTTCAAGGGATCGTTGGTGCGCTGATGATGCGAGACCCAGGTCTGACCGAATGCCGCCGCGCTCATGCACGTCGCCGCAGCATATCCCAGTGCGTTCTTCCACGTTCTCATTGAATTCCTTCCGTTTCTGTCAGGAGCCACCTTTTCCGACCAAGCCAACCAGCCCGTACTGCAAGGAAGACGTAAACGTCGAGTCGCCGGCTGTTGCGACGGCGGAATTTTCGATGATCTCATGCGGGAGCCGTCTCGCGGCGGAGAAGTTAACCATTGACACTTTTTGTAGCACAAGTTACAAATCAACGATTGCTTGCGTAAAGATGGTGCGCGCGAGGGAATCGCACGATGCCGATCACGTGCGGAAGACGGGAATGGTGGGAGCCGCAACAGATTGTCACAGGTTCGTCGCACCGGAAAAATCATCTGCCTCACGGCAACAGCCGCAATGATCGCGATTGCGACCGCCGACGTTTCAGCGAATCGCGAAGCAAAGGGGCCGAAGGGAAGCGAGCGTCCGCCGGCCTTGCCGCATGCGCACAAAGGCCTGCTGGAAGGCACGCCGGCGCAAATCGCGCCGGCCGAACCAGGACTCACGTTGGAATTGACGTACACGAGCGATACTTTTGTGAATGCCCGCGGCGGCCGTTCGACCGATGGAGCGGTGCAATATCGCGGCTTGCTCAACGTGGCCATGACGCTCGACACCGAAAGTCTGGGGCTATGGAACGACGGCACGTTCTATTTCAATTTTATCGACAATCATGGCCTCGATATTTCCGAGCGCTACGTGGGGGATTTGCAGGTCCTCAATAATGCGGACGCACCCAACGACTCCCGCATCTACGAAGCATGGTACGAGCATCGCTGGTTCGATGGTGCGTTGCGTTTGAAACTGGGAAAAATGGATTCGAATGCGGACTTTGCGGCCGGTTTGTTTCGGGGAGAGTTCGTCCATTCTTCGCCCGGCTTTTCTCCAACGATTCCGTTGGTCACCTATCCGGAAACGGCCTGGGGCGCGTCGCTGTTTCTCGCGCCATCGCGTACGACCTATCTCCGAACGGGAGTATTCGATGCCCTCGGTACGAGCGCGCGGGTCGGTTTCGATACCGCGTTTCACGCGCCCGCCGACGCCTTATTCCTTCTGGAAACGGGCATTCGCCCGGAGTGGTCAACCGCGAGCGGCGCAACGCTGCCCGGTCAATACGCCTGGGGCGTGTGGCATCAGAACGCCTCGACGCCAATTTTTTTCAATGATCTCGATGGCCGGCTCCCGCCGCGCGTGCGATCGGGCAATACCGGTTTCTATGTAACGCTTGATCAGTGGTTGGTGCGCGAGGTCGCCGCTGTGCCGGAAGATGCGGACCGCGGCGTCGGGGTGTTCTTCCAGTTCGGCTGGGCACCCGGCGATCGCAATGAGATTGTCCGTCATGTAGGGGCGGGTTTCGAGTGGTACGGTCCGCTGAACTTTCGCCGCGATGATGTTCTGGGATTCTCCGTTCAGCACGTGGAACTGAATTCAACGATTCGGGCAAGCGAGGATCGGCACGCGGAGACTGCGTTCGAGATGTTTTACAAGGCGCAGATCGCGCCATGGATGACAATCAAGCCGGATATTCAGTTTATTTCCAATCCAGGCGGAGACGGACGAGATGCGCTGATCTTCGGAATTCGGGTGGAAGTTACACTGTGATCGCGAACACAAGAAAGGGAAGAAGAAAGCCATGTCGATACGCACCCTGAGATGCTTCCTCGTTTTGACTCTTCTTGCGCAATCCGGATGTACCGGTCAGTCCACCCGGGATGCCGTCGCTGCCGGCGTTTTTGATTTTGTGGCCGGCGCGATCACTGCGCTGCTCAACGCTCTTTTCCTCGGCGCCACCGGGATTTCCTTATGACCGATCCTTTCCGATTAAAAATCAGTTATCTTCGCAAAAGGTTTGGCCAAGCGACTGCAGGAACCATCGATTCCCGCTAATAATGATGAGCCGACGCGGTCCAGACCTGGGATCCTGTGCGCGGTTGTCGCAGAGTTCAGCAAATTGCACTTGCCGAGGGTGGGCGTCGCGGCAAAAGCCCGCATCCATAAAGCAGTTGCATGCGAGTAACGAATGTCTTCTGTCAGTTCGTCACACATCAAACGCTACCGCGATATTGCCTGGCTCCTCTGGAAGCATGGGCGCGCGGACTGGGTTGAATCCGCCGGCATCGACAAACACGTGAAGGATGAGTTTCGCACCGAACCGGAAGGTCCGGACGCGCTCGCCAAAGATCTCGAGTCGCTCGGCCCCACTTTTATCAAAGTCGGCCAGATGCTCGCGAGCCGCGCCGACCTGCTTCCCCCGCCGTATCTTGCGGCACTGGCGCGGTTGCAGGATGACGTGGAGCCTATTCCTTTCGAACGGATCGAAGAAGTAATCAATCAGGAGTTGAAAGCGCGACCCTCGCGTGCGTTTGCGTCGATCGACCCCACCCCGCTTGCTGCCGCGTCGCTGGCACAGGTTCATGCGGCGACGCTGCGGGATGGTCGCCATGTGGTGATCAAGGTCCAGCGCCCGGATATCGAAGATCAGATTCGGGTCGACTTCGAAGCGTTTGCAACAATTGCGCGGCTCGGCGCTCACACCACTGCCGGCCAGCGGTACCGTTTCGAAGACATGGTTGAAGAGTTTCGCCGAACGATTTTCGAAGAACTGGATTACCGCCTGGAAGCGCAGAATCTGATTTCCTTGAAGCGAAACCTCGCCGAGTTTGAGCTGATTCATGTTCCCAAGCCGTTCATCGAGTTCTCAAGCGCGCGCGTGCTGACGATGGAGCGCTGCGACGGCGCGAGCGTCGCGGACATTTCTCCGGTGATCTTTACGGAAGTGAACGGGCACGTGCTGGCGGATGCGCTGTTCGAGGCCTATCTGAAGCAAATTCTGGTCGACGGTTTTTTTCACGCGGATCCGCATCCCGGCAATGTTCTGCTGGATCAGCGACATCGTCTTGCGCTGATCGATCTCGGCATGGTCGGACGCATTGATCAGAAGCTACGACAGC
>JBFWWY010000338.1:0-4661 GCA_050245935.1 Phycisphaerae bacterium
CGTCGGGTCGACGCTTATGGTCTACGCCGGTGACGAGACGATTCGCCAGATTTCCGGGCCGATGATCCCGACGGATCTCGTGGCGCTGGATGCGGGCGGTCTTGCCGTCGATGCGTCGATTATCTCCAGTCTCGCCTCGAACGAAGACAGCGTTGTCATGGCCGCCCCCGAGACGGCGTACGCAGTCAAAGCGTGGAATGTGCTGCGCGAGATCAGTTCGGTCATCGGCAGCTTTCTTTCCACAGACGAACTTCTTGTCCGCATGATGGACATCATTTTTGAGGAACTCGAAGTCGATCATGCTGTCATTTTCGTCCGGGACGAGGCAACCGGTGATCTGCTTCCGGAGCTCGTGCGATTTCGTCATCAACCGAAAGCCCCCGATGCCGAACGGCCGACGTCAATCATTACGTCGCGGACCATCATCAACCACGTCGTCGAATCCAAAGAGGGCGTGTTATGCTCCAATGCCGTGACGGATGAACGATTCCGCTCCGGCAAGAGTGTGCAGAATCTCGGCATGCGTTCGGTGATTTGCGCGCCGATTATCGCCCGCGATCAGATTCAGGGCGTGATTCATCTGGACTCGCCCGTCACGAATCATATCTACTCGGAACTGGAGCTCCGCCTGCTGACTGCAATCGGCTTTCAGACCGGGGTCGCGATGGAAAATGCGCGGCTCGTGCAGTCACAGTTGCAACGGGAACGACTCGCAGCGGCCGGTGAAACCGTTGCGTACCTCTCGCATTACATCAAGAACATTCTGCAGGGGATGCGCAGTGGTGCGGACATTGTCGAGCGCGGTTTGACACGGAAGTCGCTGGAAGTCACTGAGCAGGGCTGGCGCGTCGTCGTAAAGAATCTCGATAAGTCGTACAACCTGATGCTCAATATGCTGGCATTCAGCAAGCAGCGCGAACCCAACCGCGAAGTGCGGCAAGTGAACAAGATTGTTGATGACGCGGTCGAACTGGCACATACCGCGGCGGACGATGCCGGCGTTGTGTTGCTGACTGATCTTGACGACACCGCGCCGCCGATCCCGGTTGATGCTGACGGCATCCATCAGGTGGTCCTGAACCTGGTGCTGAATGCGGTCGATGCATTGTCCATGCAAAAAAATAACCAGGGCGTGGTAAACGTCCGCACCCGGTATGAGGCGGATGAAAAACTGCTCGACATCATCATTGCAGACAATGGTCCGGGTATTCCTCCGCCGCAACGCGACATGATTTTCCGGCCATTTCACTCCACAAAGGGACATGGGGGAACAGGACTGGGGTTGGCCGTGGCGCACAAACTCGTGCGTGAACATGGCGGGGCCATTGATCTGGCCCATCCGGTCGACGGCGGTGTGGAGTTTCACGTCAAGCTTCCGGCGGGGGCTTCGCTGCCTGATCGCTCCGGCGACACGCTGGGGACAGGCTTGGATTAGTTCCGGCCTCAGTACTTGCAGTTTGTCAGTCCGCAGATGCCGGGTTGTCAGGTTTGCGGTTCAGCGATCGCAGATCGCCGTCTCTTTTGGTCAGACCGAGTGCATCGAACTTTTCCACCAGAGGAACGACGACTTTTCGTGAGGATTGAATCGCATCGCGCATATCACTGACCGTCATCGCGCCGCGTTCTACCAGGTGTGCGACCACGATCTCCTGCGCCCGCGCCCAGGCATCCGAATGCAGAAATAAATTCTCCGTGAGACGCACAAGCTCGCCTTGATCTTCGGCAAGTTTGACGAGTTCGTCGCAGCGACGATGGTTGCCGGGCGTACGGCAGGACAGGGACGAGAGGGTCGGCGGCTGCAGGTCTCCCTGTGCAATTTCTTCCACGATCTGATCAAACAGAAGCTGATCGGCGGGGGAAAGTTTTCCCACGGCACCGGCAACCACGACCCGATTGCCCCGTTCGCGGAGATGACCGCGTTCCAGCAGTTCGGCAGCAAACGCGTCGCGAAGGGCGAGCGGACACGAAGCGGGCACCCAGCTGAGCAGCTCCGGGCGCGCGATTCCCAACTGACGCGGGTTTGCAGCTTGCGCGTTTTCAAGTTGACGGACGACGTGCGCCGCCAGTTCTTTGAATTGATCCACATGGATGAACGCGCGCTCGTTCCCACTCGCCAACGGAATCACACGCTGCTTGTCGATCAGACTCTGCAACAGTCGTTTGACCTCGGCGGTGTCGGGAACGCCGACGACCGCCGCGAGCCGCTCGGGCGGTGACACGCACCAGATATCGAGAAATATCGACGCTTCCAGACGGACTCTTGCATCTTCTGCGGTCAACTGACGAAGCTTCGCGGGGCACCGAGCGAGTGTCCGCGGTGAGCAAGGCGCAGGGCGAATGATCCTGCCTCCGCCAAGGGTGATCTGGCCGCTCTCATCGCGCAGGGCGAATCCTTGTCCATAGGCCGGCGTAATGGGTTGAGCAGTTTTGAGCGTTGCCAGAACATCTGAGAGTTCGCGCGGCTCGTTCGCGGCTTCTTCAAGACAGATTTCCGCCAGCACATCGCTTGTGCCGAGGTGCAGTCGCGTGCGAACGCGGCGTGTGTTTCGTTTTCCCAGTCGGCGCAAGCGGGAAAGGACGACCGCACAAGAATATACCGGGGCCAGAAACCCACAGGTCGCCAATTCGTCGCCGCGTTGCACCTCTTCGGTTGCGATTCCAGGAAGATTGACCGCAAGGCGCAAGCGTCCGGCGGCGGAGGTCGTGGCGTCGTTGTGGGTCTGAAGGTCGCGCACGCGGACGCTTCTGCCGGACGGCCACAATTGTAGCGCGTCGCCAATATTCACCGTGCCATGGAGTACGGTGCCTGTGACGATGGTGCCCCTGCCGGGAACAGTGAAAACGCGATCAATCGGCAGGCGAAACCATTTGCGGGCCGGATGCGCTGCCGGAGACTCGATCGCCGCAAGCGTTTCGCGAACAGCATCAACGCCGGTGCCATTTTTCGCGGATGTGCGGACAATCGCTCGCGGGGCGAAACCCTGGGCGTCCAGTAACGCGGCGACTTCCTCCGCAACCGCATCGCACCAATCGTCATCGGCAAGATCAGTTTTGGAGATGGCGACCACAATGTCACGCACGCCGAGCACTTGGAGAATATCAACGTGCTCACGCGTTTGCGGCATGATGGCATCGTCCGCAGCCACAACCAACAGCGCGACATCAATGCCGGTCGCACCGGCGACCATGTTGCGGATGAAGCGTTCGTGCCCCGGCACATCGACGAAATACAGGTCTCGATCACGAACCTGCGTGTGGGCGAAGCCGAGATCGATCGTCATCCCGCGGGATTTTTCCTCGGGAAGACGATCCGGATCGACGCCGGTGAGCGCGCGAACCAGCGCGCTCTTGCCATGGTCGATATGGCCGGCGGTTCCGACGACGAGTGGGGGCGCAGTCACGGGCGGTTTCGTCGATGAAGGGTCTAAGGTTTTGCGTCTAACGCAGCCTCAATCGCTGCAACGAGCTTTTCGTCGTCGGGGGCGGTTTTCGGATGAAACCGCGCGATGACTTTGCCCTCGCGGTCGAGAAGAAACTTGCCGAAATTCCATTCGATGTCCCCGCCGAATTCCCCGTTTTTCTCTTTCGAGGTGAGATATTCGTACAAAGGACAGATATCTTTTCCTTTCACGGAGACCTTCGAAAACATTGCGAACTTCACGCCGAATTCCGTGGTGCAGTATTCCTTGATTTTTTCTTCGCGCCACGGCTCCTGACCGCCGAAGTTATTCGCGGGGAACGCGAGAATGCGGAGTCCGCGTTCGTTGTATTTCTCGTGGAGCGCCTGCAGATCTTTATATTGCGGGGTCAACCCGCACTTCGAGGCGACGTTCACGATGAGTACGACATTTCCCTTATATTTGGCTAGTGACACTTCTTCGCCGTCGATATCTTTCACCACGAAGTCCAGCGGCCCGGCGATTACTTTCGTTGCTTCCACGTTCTTTCCACTCTCCTTTGGATTTTCGTCGGCCTGCAGCGGTGACATTGCGCTTAGCGCTACCGCAAAAAAAGTCAGGCAGACGACCGAAACAGTCCTCATCATTCTCAATCTCCCGATGAACAGGTTACCGATTAATACGAGTACAATGTTTAATCGTTGTTGCGAGGCGGCTTTCGTCATTGTTCAGGCTCCTCCGACACATGCCGGACGTCCGAGGCAATGGTGTGCAGATGCTCCAATGCTCGATCGGGTATGCTCAGCGAGATGATTGCGCGATCACCTTCGTACACCGTTTCCCGCACCTCTCCGTAGCGCTCAATGAACTGCAGCGCTTTGCCGTCGCCGACGGCGATCGACAGGACGAGATCGTGGATGTCGCGCTGGGTTTCCTGCGCGACACGTGAAACGAGTTCGTCCAGTCCTGTGCCCTGTACGGCGGAAATTTCGACTACCTGAGGATAGCGGTCGCGCAACAGCGGCAAAATTGACTCATCTGCAATGGCGTCAATCTTGTTCGCCACCAGCAACGTCGGCTTCTCCTCAAGACCCAGTTGCTCCAGCACAGTTTCCACCGCTTCGATCTGTTCCAGCAACGCGGGGTTGGACGCGTCGGCTACGTGAAGAAGCAAGTCGGCATGAATCGCTTCTTCGAGTGTCGCGCGAAACGACGCCACCAGAAGAGGCGGTAAGTCGCGAATGAACCCGACAGTATCAGACA
>JBFWWY010000339.1:0-4647 GCA_050245935.1 Phycisphaerae bacterium
CGATTTCGATCGAGATAGATCCGTCGCACGGACAGCTCTTCGATTCTCAGACCGGCGCGTACGCATTGCACCCAGAACTGACAGGGAAAAGCGTAGCCCGGCTCAGTTAATGACAATCGTTGCAGTGCGGAGACGCGATGCGCCTTGAATCCGCAGAAGCTGTCGGTGAGATCCAGTTGAAGGATTTGTCGCAGCAGGCTGTTGATCGTCATGTTGATCTGGCGACGATCAGCCGGCGGCTCGTCATCGCTGTCAAACTCCTTGAGATATCGCGACCCGCTGATGATGTCCGCCTGTGTATCGGGAAATCGATCGACGAAGCGCTGAATGAACTCCGGCTCATGCTGCTCGTCGCAATCCATCGTGATCACCCAATCGAATTTTCGATCCGCAGCGAATTGGAACGAGTCGATCAGGCTCTGGCCATAACCCCGATTCTCAGGATGCGTGATCACATGTACGGACGGAAACGCAGAGAGAATATCGGGTGTCGCATCCGTCGAACCGTCGTCCACGACGAGCACATCCGGCACGAGGCGCAGCACCTTTTCGAGAACCGGGCCGATCGTCGACTGCTCGTTAAATATTGGTATGGCAACGAGATACGTCATTCCTGCTCCTGCTGCGCGGCACGCTGGGCACCTTCACGAACACTTTGTTGCCGCCCGACAACGCTTCGTTACAGCGATCCCCGTACTGGCATGCTACGCGGCTCTTACCATAGCGGATTCGCTTTCAATTTTCTGAGTCACGGCGCTTTTCGCGGAAATCTTTCAGAAAGTCGACGCGCGAGTGCGAGTAACGACTGACGGCATCGAGCAGTTTCCGGAACCTTGCCCCATCGCACCCGGACAAGCAAATCCAGTCCCGGCGGCAGCTCGTGCTGTGCGGTGCGAAAGGCTTCCCGAAGTCGGCGCTTGAGCAGATTACGCGTGGGCGCGTTTCCGTTTCGCTTTCCGACCAGTAAGCCCAGCCGCGGATGAGGCAAGCCATTTTCGATCGCCCAGACTGTGAGCCGGGCATCACTCGTACGCGCTCCCTCGCGCAGCCCACGCGAAAAATCCGCCGCGCGAAGCACCCGCATCGTCGGCGGAAAGGAATAATGCGGTTGTGGAAACCCCGGCACGGCCTTTTGCGTTTCTTTCGTGCTCTCGCCGATGTGATGGCTCCCGGACCGGCTAGGAAGAGGTTGTCGAGGCGAGCAGCCCGACACAGGCGGTATGCCCGTGAAGAAAGGGAGTGCCGCCGATGGGACCAATTTCGCCCGCACAGGACATGCCGGCGAGTGGCGGCGATCCCAATGCGTCCATAATGGCTTTCGCGTCGCGATCCTGCTGACTGAACAAGCGGGAGCCTCTGCCGTTGCACGTGAACAGCAGGCCGCCGGAGAATGCGATCCCGCTCTTGGGCTCCAGCATCTCTTCCAAGTCGCGCGCGGCACTGCCCGCATCGCGCACCTGAAACTGGATGGTCTGCCCGATTCGAACGAGATCATTGATCACGAGCGCACCACTGTCTTTGTCGAACCCGAGGGGGCTACGGATCAGAAAGTCCCCTTGGGTGAACTTTGCCCGCTGTTCATTGATGACCCGCCCCACGAGAAGGCCGCGCTTTTTCATCAGTTCGACGTCGCGTTTCGAACACTCCTGGATCATTTCATTGACGACCTGCAGCGGCGCGCGGCCGCCCAGCGCCTGGATGACGTTTTGCTCCGCGCGGGTGACGATCATGTGTCGGCCGATCGGCCGACAACCCTGGGAAACGAGCGTTTCGAACCGCAAGTTCCCCCAGATTGCCACCCCGACCATACCAAAGTGCATCGGATGCCCATCAAAGATCAGAACATTTTTGCCCGGTTCGTCGGCTGCGGAAGCCAGGCCGCCGACGATTTCACTTTTGGGGAACGCGTCGTGCAGAGATGCGAGAAACGACGACGCCGGAAAACTGAAAGGGTCGCCGATCAGGACAAAGCTAGGATCGACGTCCGCCGGAAGATTGAGGTGGTCACGGTACGATTCGTTGCTCTCCAGGTCAGCGAGTTGCTCATGGGAGAGATGAAACGAGCGAATTCCCACGCCCGTCCATCGCGCAGCCCAGACGACAACAGCCGGTTCTCCTTCAAACTCCCGGTCGCCGGCGATGACGGTCTCCGCCGCTGCGCCGATCAATGCCACCGGCTCCAGAAATCGCTGCAGGTCAGCGGCGATGAGATCGAGCTTTTCAATGTAATGAGGACTAGCAAAGAGAATGACGAGATCGGGTTTGTCCGGCCCCAGCCGCCGACGGAGCTGCGCGGTCAAGTCCGTCGCCACCTGATCCATTGTTTCGTGGTGGACGACAGCGATCGCAACCTTTTCGTAGTTTCCGGGCGTGGTGTTCATCTCGCTCATATTCTATTTACCCATCAGGCAAATGCCACCGGGGGGAATGTCGGTCGAGGCAAACCGTGCAGACCGGCACCGTTCGAGGGTGGTGCGTGCTTGGCGCGCACAGACTCGCCCGCTTTTCCGCGTTCTCCGCCCGACCCGATCTGCGCGACCCTCCGATCGGCACGCGACGAACGCCTTTGTTTTCGCTAGACTCTGCGACCTTATTTTATGATCACACTGGCTGCCGAAAATCTCACGCACGATCCCCACGCCGGCTCATCGATGATGACGGGGCTTGCGTACGTTATTCTACTGGGCATCGGCGCTCAATGGCTGGCCTCGCGCCTGCGCATGCCGTCGATTCTTGTGTTGCTGGTTACCGGAATCATCGCCGGCCCCGTCACGCATCTGATCGATCCGGATCGGTTGTTCGGCGGCCTGCTCCTGCCGCTCGTTTCACTTTTCGTCGCGCTGATTCTGTACGAAGGCGGACTGTCGCTTCGACTGTCCGAGCTTTCAGAACATGGCGCCGTTGTATGGGCGCTGGTGACGGTCGGCGCGCTGGTGACGTGGATCGGCGCGTCCCTCTGTGCGATCTTCATTCTCGGCTTCAGTGTCGGGCTGGCCATCCTCCTGGGCGCTGTCCTCGTGGTGACCGGTCCCACCGTCATCGGCCCCCTGCTTCAGCACATTCGGCCAAAGGGACCGGTCAGCCCGATCCTGAAATGGGAAGGCATTGTTATCGATCCGATCGGCGCGTTGCTCGCGGTCCTTGTTTTCGAGTTTCTCATTACTCAACAAAGCGGCGAAGGCGATTCCACGTACATCATCGTGATGGCGATTACCAAAACGCTGTTTGTAGCCGGTGGTATCGGCATCGCGGCGGCAATGCTGCTGACCCAGGTATTGCGGCGCTACTGGGTTGCCGATCACCTTCAGGCGAGTGTCTCGCTCATGATGGCGATCGCGGCATTCATCAGCGCGAACGCCGTGCAGCCGGAGTCGGGATTGTTTGCGGTGACACTCATGGGGATCTGGGTTGCCAACCAGCGCGCCACGGATATCCGACACATTGTCGAATTCAAGGAAAATCTGCGCGTACTCCTGATCGCGACGTTGTTCATTCTGCTTTCGGCGAGATTGCAGCGTGACGACTTGCTGTCCCTGGGCTGGAAAACCGCGGCATTTGCCGCCCTGCTGATTCTCATCGTCCGGCCGATCAGCGTTTTCATCTCGACGATCGGTGCGAAACTCAACGTCAAAGAAAAGTCGTTTCTGGCCTGGATGGCACCGCGCGGCATCGTGGCGGCAGCCGTCTCTTCCGTCTTCTCGCTCGGTCTCGAGGAGGCGGGTTTTGCGAATGCGGAAGCACTCATTCCGAATACGTTTGCCATCATTATTGCAACTGTCGCGGTCTACGGGTTGACCGCAATGCCGCTGGCGCGAAAGCTGGGACTCACGGATGAGGACCCGCAGGGCTTCCTCATCGTCGGCGCACACGGCTGGGCAAGACAGATTGCGAAGGCGCTGATGGATCGGGGCTTCCGGGTGCAGCTTGTCGATGCCAATCGCGAAAGCGTCGCGGCAGCGCGGCTCGCGGGAATCCCGGCGCGACAAGGAAATATTCTGGACGAAAAAACACTTGAACATCTGGAGCTCGGCGGCATCGGGCGCCTGCTCGCGATTACGCCCAACGACGCGGTGAATGAAGTTGCGGCGCGGCGGATCGCACACAATTTCGGTCGCAAAAACGTTTATCAACTCGTCTCGGGCGGGAAGGGAAAAATCGCGCCCGTTGAGGATGGAGAAAAGCGCGGTCGACGGCTCTTCCATCCGGAGTCCTCCTACGCGAATTTGAGCGCGCGATTTGCAAACGGTGCCCAAATCAAGACGACGCAGATTACCGAAGAGTTCACGTACGACGATTTCATCGGCCGCTACGGAGAGACCGCACTGCCGCTTTTCCTGATCAATAAATCGGGCAAGCTTGCGGTCATTGCGCTGGACGACAAAATCAAACCGCAGACCGGACAAACATTGATTGCACTCGTGGACCCGGCGTCAAAAGGCGTAACAGCCTGACACGTAACCCGGATTATTTCACGCGCGGGCACGTGTATCGTTGAAAAGACTTCGTGGGGTTGTTCGGCGCGACAAACTCACAACGGTACTTGAGACCGGCCGCTTCATTCGCGGTATAGGTGAACGTATAGGAGCTCCCCGCCGTCAGGTTCGTACCAATGAACCATTCCGCGACGCTCGCATCCACGCCCTGCAC
>JBFWWY010000340.1:0-4638 GCA_050245935.1 Phycisphaerae bacterium
TTGCTCGATAACATGAAGCGCATGCTCGCGTATTTGAAGAGTGACGACGGCAAAAGCGAAGGCGCGAAATTGAGCGAGGCGCTGCGGCAAGGCGACATGAAAGAAGCCAAGCAGATTCTGGAGAATATCACGAAGGATCTCAAGGAAAGCGAAAAAAGCGATGCGACAGCGGAACAGAAGCAGAAAATGGCCGAGCTTCAACAGAAGATGGAGCAGATCGCCGAGCAGATGGCGAAAATGGATAACAAGCAGCAGATGCGAAAAGAGTTGCAGAACAAAGGCGGCATGACCAAAGAGCAGGCGCAGCAGATGCTCGAACAGCTCGCAAAGATGGACCCGAAGGAGGCCGCGAAACAGTTGCAGGAGCAGATGCAGAAGCAAGGCATAAGCAAAGAGCAGGCGCAACAGATGGCGCAGAAGATTCAGCAGCAGATGAAGTCGGAAGAAAAGCTGCAGGAGCTGGCGCAAAGCCTGGGGCAGTGCGCGTCGCAGATGAAGCAAAGTGGCGAGCAGCAGTCCGACCAGAGCGGCAGCAAGAGCGACAGTGGACAAGGCGCATCACAAGCAATGGCCGACGCGATGAATCAGCTTTCGCAGATGGAGCTGTCCGAACAGATGATGAACGACATCGAAGCGCAGCTCGCGGAACTGAACAGCATGAAGGACGACATGTTGAGCGGCAAGCCGGGCGGGAATCAGGAGCAATACGATCCTGAGGCGGCCCGCGCGCAAGGACAAGGCGGTAGTCAGGTCGGGCCGCAAGGGGGTCAGCAGGGTTTGGGCTACGGCGCGCGGATCGGTGAGGAGCGCGTCGCGCACAGCTACAAGACAGAGAAGGCCAATACGCGCGTAGAAGGCGGCGAGATCATTGCGCAAGTGCTTGTCGATGGACCGCAGAAGGTGGGCGAGTCGACGGCAGAAGTACGGGAAGCGGTGGCGTCGAGTGTGCGGGACATTCAGGACGCGGTTGAACGCGGGCGCGTGCCGCGACAATATCACAATGTGACGCGGAAGTACTTCGAGGCGCTTGCAGGCTTGGCGGACGAGACGAAAGAGTAGCAATTACGTTCGGTGCGGCGGTTCCCATTGTCGGCGCATCGCTGGAACACTGGCAGCAAACTGTCAGTGGCACCCGCCCCGCCGCGGACACCTTTAAAATGATGAACATGCGAGCACCCCGCTTGGCGCGGGGGGTTCTGACGTGCTTAGTTTATGTCACGTTAAAAAGTTGACCTCGTTGTGCGATGCGTTCAATCACGTGACGAAACTACGCAGGCTGTTCTCGCTGACGTTCCAACACTACGCGGATTCGGTCGGCGGTTCGTCGTGCGAATGCGATTCGGTGACCATGCCGACGAATGTCATGAAGCCGAGCCAGGTCGGTCGGCCGATGATGATGAAGAGAATCGCCAGCACCGGGCTCAGGTAATCGATTGTACGGGCGTGCATCTCCAGAAGACCGGACGCCGCGAACAACCCGGCGAGCAAGAGCGAAATAATCGACGTCAGTTTGCCGCGTTGAAACGCCGCCATCAGCGACGGGGCGTCGGGCACTTCACCCCCCCGCCGCATTTTGACGGTCGCAATGCTGCGGGCGGTGACGATTGCCGTAAGAATCAGGCACATGAACGGCAGTCCGAGGCGCGCGACACGGAGGGTGGCGCGGGTGTTTTCCGATTCGATATTCCAGTCTACGGTCGCCCGCGCGCCGATGGCGACAAATGAGGCGAGGACGATCAGAAACATCGCGAGATTGGCCAGCTTGCGCAGCCGGACGACCTCTTCCTGCATCGTTTCATTTTCGTGTTCGACCGGTTCGTGTGCGTTGGTAGACAGCGGCTCGCTCAAAACTGGTTCCTCAGATTCAACACGACTTCGACTTCACCGATCGGCATCTTAACGGCATTTGCGATTTCTCGCGCCGCGGTGCCGGCATCGGCGAGCCGGTAGATCTCGTGGAATCTGGGATCGCTGGCTTCGGAGTTCGGGGCGGGTTTTGCGGCTGTCGTTCCATGTCGATGATTTCGCGGCGGCGGAGTCGACGAAGCAGCATTGGCGTTCGTCGCGCATTTCTCTGCCTGCGACAAGCTTCGCTCCAGCGCGGCAATGCGCCGGTCTGCGGCTTCGACGACGCGCTCCAGCCGAACGAATTTCGTATCGAGCTGTGCATTGATGCGCCGTGCGGATTCTTCGAGTTCGACCATGATCTGATGGAGTGAATGGGCGATGGAAACGGATTGATCGTGTTGCGGATTTTTCGCCGGGCGCGATGATATTTGACGCCGCCGCATGCGGGTGCGATGTCGCAGCCATGTCATCGACAGGGTGAGCAAACCGAGCACGAAAAGCAGCGGGAGATAAGGATTAGCCCCGCCGGACACTGCCAGCATCATGACCGCCCTGCTCCCACGCGCGCAGCGCGGCTTGCTGCACGGTGCGCAATGGTACGCCGTACTGTGCTGCTGCGGCGGCGCAGTCGTCGTACTCCGGGGCAGCGTGGAGCAACGTCCCCTGCCGCCGACCGAGTTTGATGCGAACATCGCCGAAGGGTGTGGTTACGGCGATGATTTCGCGGGCGAGGATGGTACGGGTCGTCGAATATTGGCGAACTCCAAACGTCGGTGATTCCTGGAGCAGCAGCGTCTGCAGCTTCATGGCGTTTTCGGGCGTCGTAAGCACGGTGATGAGATGGCCGGGCCGCCCCTTCTTCATGAGAATCGGCATCACGAACGCATCGAGCGCACCCTCGCGCAAGAGTCGCGCCGTGACGTGCGCAATTTCTTCGCCTGTCGCGTCGTCGAGCTGGGTTTCGAGGACTGCGACAACGTCGGCTTCACTCGCGACGGATGCGGTTTCGCAGAGATGAACGCGAAGAAAATTGGGTCGCGTTTTGCCTTCCCGCATCCCCGCGCCGTATCCGGTCACTGAAATTGACGCTGCCGGCAAGGTGCCGAATCGCACCGCGAGCGTCGTCAGGATCGCAGCACCGGTTGGTGTGGTCAGTTCGCAGGGCTCTTCGCATGTTGCCAGGGGGACACCTTCCAGGAGATTCGCGGTCGCCGGCGCGGGGACGGGCATCACGCCGTGTTCGCAGCGGACAGTGCCGCTGCCGGTGGGGACCGGTGAACAGTGTACTTCGTCGACGTTCAGCAGATGCAATGCGCTGCACGCGCCGACGATGTCGATGATCGCGTCATCGGCGCCGACTTCGTGGAAATGCACTTTCTCGATTGTCGTGGCGTGCACGCGGGCTTCGGCTTCGGCGAGACGGCGGAAGATCGCAATGGATTGCTCGACAACTACGCGCGGGAGCTTTGCGTCTTCGATCAGCGCGACAATGTGTTTGAGATGTCGATGTTTGTGTCCGGCCTGAGGCGCGATGTCGACGTGAAAGCGCTTTGAGGCAATGCCCCCGACAACGGCGTCTTCGAGTCTGGTTGCGACGCCGGGGAGATTCAGGCCCTGCAAAAGTTCGGTGTGCGCGTCACGCGGGCACCCGGCATCGAGCAGCGCGGCATTGATCATGTCGCCGGCGGCACCGGAGAAACAGTCGAAATAGGCGATTTTCATGTGCGAGATGATAGCGGGGAACTGGAGAAGGGTTGAGGCTTTCGGGTTCAGGGAGGAAGCTTATGGAGGACGAGCAGCGCTATTCACCCAGCCCCCACCTCAACGCCCTACGAGATCTTCATAGGCGCGGAACATCGCCTGCGTGCCTTCGGTTCCGGTGGGTTCGTGTTGTTGAGCGGCGCGGAAAAGTTGCTCCGCCAGCGCAGTTCCGAACAGGGGCACGCCGGAACGGCCGGCAATGGACTGGACAATCCGAAGGTCTTTTTGAATCAGCCGAATCATAAACGCCGGATCAAAATCGCGGTTGACGATTTTGGGGCCCAGATTGGACCACGCCCAGGAACCGCCGGCCCCGCTGCCGAGTGTTTCCAGCGCAACGCGCAAGTCGAGCCCATTTTTTGCTCCTAGTTGCAACGCTTCGCAAATCCCGATCATGTTCACCGCACAGAGGATCTGATTGCAGGCTTTGAGTGTCTGTCCCGCACCGGAAGGCCCGAGGTGCACGACTTTCTTACCTATTGACTCGAGCACGGGCTTTGCACGGTCGAACGCTGCAGCGTCCCCTCCGACCATGATCGTGAGCGTTCCCGCCTTTGCACCGGCATCGCCGCCGGTGACGGGCGCATCGAGAAAAGCGACGTTTTGGGCAGCGAGGCGATCCGCGAAATTGCGGGCGGCATCGGGATCGATTGTGGAGCAGTCGATGACGAGTGTGCCGGGTTTAAGCCCCGCCGCTGCGCCATTTTCTCCGAACAACACCTGTTCGACGTCGGGCGAATCCGTGACGATGGTGATCAGCACGTCAACCTTAGCGGCGAGCGCGGCAGGCGACGGGAACCATTGCGCCCCCGCTGCGATGACCTCATCCGCTTTCCCGCGTGTTCGGCTGTGTATCGAAACATGATAGCCCGCACGGCAGAGGTTCAGTGCCATCGGCCGGCCCATGATGCCCATGCCGATCATGCCGACACGAACGGGATTGTCAGATAAAAAGCTCGTGACGACTCCGCTGTTTGCACGGGATCAAAAAATCGCGCGCGGTTAGACCTCTGTATCCTTTGCCGAAAT
>JBFWWY010000341.1:0-4627 GCA_050245935.1 Phycisphaerae bacterium
TGTCAGCGGTGATCGGACGCAACATGTCTTGTGGCGGCTTGATCACGGACATTTCGAAGGATTCACGCCGAAGGTCGTCGTGCTGATGATCGGCACGAATAATTCGAACGGCGACGACAATACGGTGACGGAGATTGCGGACGGTGTGCGCGCGATCGTGGGACGCATTCGCGCGAAATCGCCGACGACGAAGATCTTGCTGCTCGATATTTTCCCGCGCGGCGAAACTCCGAATCCGCAGCGGGGAAAGAATTGTCAGGTAAATCAGCTCCTCGCGAAGCTCGATGACGGCAATTTTGTGCATTATCACCCAATCGGCCACCTGTTTCTCGATGACGCCGGAAAGATCAGCAAGGACATCATGCCGGATTTTCTGCACCTCACCGAACGCGGATATGAAATATGGGCGGCGGCGATCGAGGAGAAACTCGACGCGCTCATGAACGAGGTCCCTGAATAGGCATGTTCATTGCTGTCGTGCTGCGGGGAACGCCGGTGCAGAGAATCAGTCAGTTCGCTGTTACGGTTCGGGAGTACGACGAGGCGATCGCGTTTTATGTCGACAAGCTAGGGTTTTCACTGATCGAAGATACGGATCTCGGGAGCGGCAAACGGTGGGTGCGGGTGTTGCCGCCGGGTTCGAGGGGGGCGGGGATTCTGCTCGCGCGCGCAACGACGCCGGAGCAGTTGGCGAGCATCGGGCGGCAGACCGGTGGTCGCGTGTTTATCTTTTTGGAGACGGATGATTTCCAGCGCGATTACGAAGCCTATTGCTCGCGCGGCGTGAAGTTTGTGCGGCCGATTGTGGAAGAGCCATTCGGGACTGTCGCGGTTTTTGAAGATTTGTACGGGAATTTATTTGATTTGATTCAGCCGCGGCAGGGACTTGGCGGATGACGCACAGAAGGTCGTGCGCTCCGTTTGCGGCCGTCGTCAACAAGTTATTCTCAACATCTCATTTCCGGTTGGCTGACCTCGGTACTACACTTATCTTTTCGTGCAACGAACTGGGGCAAACGAGATAGCTTTGAGATCTTATGCATTCTTCGTCGGTATGTGTTGTAGTGCGATTGACTTTGCTCAGATTTCTTACGATGGAACGGGAGGCGCAATCCCCGATGGAATGGAGCAGGTTTTCGAGAGTACGATCAACGTGCCGGATAACTTTACGATCGCCGATCTGAACGTCACGCTCATCAATTTCGTTCATGATTATGGGGTGATATTTCTGTTCGCTTGCGCCGCGCCGGAGAGGATGAAGCGATACTCGTTTGGCGGGTCGGGCAGATGGGCGGCCCGAGCGGCACGGGTGACGGAAGCGATTACGACGGTGTCTACACGTTTGACAGTCAGGCCACAAGAAGTATCTGGGCAACTGCCGCAGCAACCGGCACAAATGACCCCATGCCGTCGGATCGATATTTCACGTCCGGTGAACTGATGAACGGCGCAAATAACTTTTCACTCAACCAGTACGCCGGCCAAAGTGCAGGTGGTGAATGGATTCTGACCATTCGCGATCATCTACAAAAATTTACCGGCACGCTGGGGAGTTGGCGGCTGGAGTTTACGCCGCAGATTGTCTGCGGCGATTGTGCCGATGCGAATTGCGATGGCGCAGTGACGGTGAGCGATATCGGCTTTTTTGTCGCCGCCGTCGCGCAAGGCGAACTCGGCTGGAACGCGGCGTTCGGGGCCGGGTCGGCACCGTGCGACTATCTTTGTGCGAATGATATCAACGGCGATAACGCCGTCACCGTTTCGGATATCGGCGATTTTGTCGGTGCGGTGATGTCCGGCGGATGTGTTGGGTAATTGTGAGGATTAAACTGCAATCGCACGAACGGAAGTTCCGCGGTCGGGACGAATGATCGCGCGATTGCGGTACGCTCCAGTAGTGGAAATCATCCGAATTTAATCCGAGCAGACGACGCGGCCCTTGTTCTTCACCGTCAGCACCGGGCATTTTGCATGCTGAACGACGCGTTCGGCGGTGCTGCCGATGATGGCGTGCATAAAGCCCGTGCGGCCGTGTGTCGCGACAATAATCAGATCGATCTCGTTTTTTTCCGCATATTCGCAAATCTCGTGCCACGGGTTTCCGAAAAGTGATTCGGTCGTGACAGGCAGACCGTGAAAGTGGCTGGCGGCCATCCGTTGAAGCTGCCCATTCGCGTCGTCCAGCAATTTCGGATCATTCACCATCGGGGGCATTTCAGGGGGTATGGTCGCGGGGATGTCGGGGCCGAGCATCGGCGGAATCACGTGGAGAATATGCAGCGCTGCACCAAACTGGTCACACATCGCCTTCGCGTATTTTCCGCCGCACAGAGAAAGCTCCGAAAAATCCGTCGGCCACAAAACGCGGTGAATGTTCATTGCCATTTTGACGACCTCCACTGTATTTTTCGCGCCACATCGCTCGTTGCGCGTTAGAAAACGGGCGCGGTTTTACACACGCACGGCCGCACGCAATCACGTATACTGTATTCTAACGCGCCACGGTTGTAGCGGCGCACGCACGAAGGCATGTCAGGTGCCGAAAACTTCGCGCAGACGGCGCCAAGCGGAAGGTCAATGGCGAAACGCGATCCCCATGACGAGACGATTGACGCGCTGGAATATCTCGCGGACCAGCGCAGCAATGCCGGCGATGAGGAAACCTATTCGCTATCGTCCGCGCCGGAGCCGCCGCCGCCACCTCCTGCGAACAACCTGCCTCCCCTGGGGCCGGCTTCGTCCGCGGATTCGTTTTCGCAACGCGCATCGGACCCGCGCACGCGTCCATCCAGACGCGCGCGTGCGGCGGATGCCGACGATGCGGATTATCGCTGCCTGCGCTGCGCCTATTTGCTCAATGCACGGAGCGGCTATCGCTGTTCGGAGTGCGGGGCAACACATTCCATGACCTTGCTTGACCGCTGGTTTTCCGGAGAAGAAGCAGCGCGCGTCGAGCGGATCATCTGGCTAATCGTCGCGCTGCTGTTTGCCAAGCTGTGGTTCTGGCTGCCGGGGATTAGTGCAATTGGAAAGATTGCGGCGTCGGTGGCGGCGGGGTATGGCTGCTGGTTGACGGCAGAAGGCAAGACGGAATCAAACGCCGGGATGTTCGGGATGGCGGGGGCGGTGGTGTCGCTGCTCCTCGGTTGTCTGCTGTTCGGCAATGGCGGCGAATATTATTACGTGGTCGATATGACCGTTGCCGGGTTGCTGCTGGCGGGGATTGTCAGCGATCCGGATTTTCGCACAATTCTCGCGACCTACGGCGTGAAAAAGCTCGGGCTGATCATCGTGTTCGTCGCACCGGCGGTCGGGGCGACGTTCTACGGGCTGGACTTTCTTGCACAGAAGGCGCCCACCGTCGCGCTGCTCGCGTTTCAGAAATACAGCCTGACCTGGTTCGCTGCCATCGCCATGAATCTGGTCGCGTGGGGGTTGGTGCTGTGGAACGTGCGCTTCGTGCAGAAGACACTGTACGGGGGTGTTGAAGAAGCGATGTAGGTCGCGTCCTCAACAAATTGATCAGCGTCGTAATTGTACGTTTTTTGGATGCCATGTTTGCATCGCGCTGAGTGATTCGGGATTTTGCGCGCGGTTGACGCGATGCAAGCAAGTTGTCACGACCGTGCGATTGGGGGGCATGCTCAAGTCGCGAAATGGTTTGCCGAAATTGCGAACGCCGCTTGCGCGACATGAGCATTGCACCCAGATTGTGAACATCGGGGGTGGAGTAGCCATCTCAACGCGTCGCGCGTAATGATGCGTCGGGGACGCATCCTACAAAAGCACAATCTTCAATCGCGTGTGGCTGTTTCCGGCGCGTTTTGTGACTCAATCCACGCATTCACGCGATTCTCAAGCACATCCAGCGGGATGCAGCCGGCTTCGAGCACTTTGTCGTGGAATGCGCGAAGGTCGAATCGATCGCCAAGCGTTTCTTCGGCTTTGCTGCGGAGTTCGCGGATTTTGAGTTCGCCGATCTTGTACGCCGTTGCCTGACCGGGCCAACTGATGTAGCGGTCCACTTCTGCGTTGATGTTTACTTCGCTCAGCGCGGTGTTGGCGAGCATAAAGTCGACCGCCTGCTGCCGCGACCAGCCCAGCGCATGCATACCGGGGTCAACGACCAGGCGGCACGCGCGCCACATTTCGTAGGTGAGCCGCCCGAAGTCATCGTAGGGATCCTTATACAAACCCATCTCGATACCGAGCCGCTCGCTGTACAGGCCCCATCCTTCGCCAAATGCGGTAATCCAGTAGTTCTTGCGAAACTCCGGCAGACCTTCGAGCTCTTGCGCGATCGCGACCTGATGGTGATGGCCCGGCACCGCTTCGTGCACCGCGAGCGCCCGCATTTCGTACTTCGGCCGCTGATCAAGTGCGTAGGTGTTCGCGTAAAAGTATCCCGGCTCGGCGTTACGGATATCGCCCTGACTGTAGTACGCCGTGGTCTGCGACGGCGCCATGAAATCGGGAATCTTAATCACGCCGTATGGAAGGCGCGGCAGATGCCCGAACAGCCGGGGCATCCATGCGTCGATTTGTTTGCAGATTTCACGATAACCGGCGAGGAGTTCTTCTTCCGTTTCATAATAAAATCGCGGGTCCGTGCGGAGGTAGTGGACGA
>JBFWWY010000342.1:0-4603 GCA_050245935.1 Phycisphaerae bacterium
TCGACCCGGACCGGTGACGCGGCGCACTTCGCCGACGGAGAACGGCGGAAAGTTGTAGTGCAGCATGAACTTCTTGTTGTATTCGCCGATCATTTCGTCGACGGTCTGCTCGTCGCGCGAGGTGCCGAGCGTGCAGGTGAGCAGCGCCTGCGTTTCGCCGCGAGTAAAGAGTGCGGAACCGTGCACGACGGGGAGCGTGTCGACTTCACACGACAGCGGACGGATGTCTTCGGGCTTGCGGCCGTCCGACCGGAAGCCGTCCTTCATGATGCGCGTGCGAATGATGTCCTTTTCTACGGCCTGCAAGGCTTCATGCACGTCCCCGGGTGCATATTTCCAGCTATCTTCCTTGCCCGGAGGCAGCAGATCCTCCGTGACGGATTTGTAGACGTCCTTGACCGCGGCCGATCGCTCTTTTTTACTCGCGATCGCTTTCGCTTTCTTCATCGCGGTCGTCGCCTTTTTCGAGACCGCTTTCATCAGTGCATCATCCGCTTCCGGCGCTTCCCATTCGCTCGGCGTGCCGGCCTGTTTCTTGAACTCGGCGAGCATTTCGCAGATCGGGATGATGCCGTTCTGATGGCCGAATTCGATCGCATCGGCAATAACCGATTCGGGGACTTCGCGGGCACCGACCTCGATCATGTTCACGCCGTCAAGATGGCCGCCGAGCACCATTTCCATGTCGGCGTATTCGAGTTGGGAACGGGTCGGATTGATGACGAAATGACCGTCGATGCGACCCACGCGGACAGCGGCGACGGGCCCCTCAAATGGCAGGGGGGCGATGGCGAGCGCCGCACAAGCGGAAACCATGCCCACCATGTCCGCGTCATTTTCCATATCTGCGGCAAGCACCATGACCTGAATCAACACTTCATCGCGGAATTTCTTGGGAAACAGCGGGCGGATCGGTCGGTCGATGATGCGGCAGGTCAGAATTTCCTTCTCGGTCGGCCGGCCCTCACGTTTGAAGAAGCCGCCGGGAAACCGACCCGCGGCGGCCATGCGCTCGCGGTAGTCGACCGTCAGGGGGAAGAAGTCAGTGCCGGGTCTTGCGGGTCCGGTGCCGACTGCACCCAGGCACATGGTGTCCCCGTAGCGGACAACCGCTGAGCCGTGTGCCAATTTCGCCATTTTTCCAGTTTGAATCGATAGGAGTTTTCCGCCAATTTCACGCTCGACTTCGACTTTGAATTTCATACTTGCACGTCACTCACAACAACACGACAACAAAACGACACATCCGACAACGACACGACAGTTTTGGCTTGAACCGTGATGCAGTCTGGCTGCGAACGGGCCGCCTGTCGTACACGGCCTTTCCGCGACTTTTCGTGAAACGAACAAGCGTCGCGAAAAAGGCTCGCGACGCTTGCTGCATGTTTTTACTTTCGCAGACCGAGCTTGCCGATCAACTCGATGTATCGGGGCCGATCCTTGTGTGCGAGATATTTCAACAACGAAGATCGCTTGCCGACCATCTTGAGCAGCCCGCGCCGGGACGAATGGTCCTTCTGGTGGGTCTTGAGGTGCTCGGTCAGTTGGGAAATGCGCTTCGTCAGAATCGCGACTTGAACGTCGGTCGACCCGGTATCGCCGTCGTGGAGACGATGATCCTGGACCACCTGCGTTTTCTCTTCACCTGCAAGGCTCATGGCAATCTCCTGTTCCATACTTGGGTCGCCCCCAGCCCACCCGGGCCGAATGACGCCTGTAGCCGATTCGATTGGGGAATGATAGGAGGAAGCGGGGAGAGATGCAATTAGACAATATGCTTAACGGCTTTTATCAACGTCAAGTTCTCGACCAGCCGGTTCACCTACAATGATTTCCTGGCCGAAGGCGGCATTTACAATCTCCGGAGAGACAAAATACTTGGGTCTCGTGTTCGCGCTTTCTTGGAGGACACCTTCATCGGCAAGCGCCTTGAGGTGCTTCCTGGCCGTCTGATGAGTCACATTGCATGCCCGAGCAACCCGAGCGGTCGTAATGAGGGGACGCTGAAATATCATGTCGATGATTTTCCGCGACACTGGCTGGTCAAACAGGCTGTAATACTGCTCTCGTATTTTGTGCAGCATCGTGCATCGCTGCACGGACTCTTCGGCTTGCTCAATCGTTCCCTGACAACAGAATTCAATCCATTCGTCCCATTCGCCATTTGCGCTTACTGCGAAAAGCCGTTGAATGTACTCTGATCGATTTCGTTGAAAAAAGTCGCTGAGATACAGCCAAGGCATGGATAACTTACACCAACGCGAAATGCACAGCGAAAGTAAGACTCTGCCAACGCGACCATTCCCGTCAGGAAACGGATGAATTGCTTCAAACTGGTAGTGAACAATAAATGACTTTACCAGCGGGTCACATTCAACCGTGCTCGCAATATATGAATCCAAGTCGTTCATACATTCTTGAACGAAGTCGGCTGGCGGCGGGATGTATCGTCGGGGTCGTACGCCGACCGCAACCTGACTTTTCCGAAATTCACCGGGTGCTTTATCGTAACCCTTAACTCCTTGCATAAGTATCGAATGCAGCATCGCAATAAGCTTCTGGTCGATCGGATGATCATCACGCATTAAATTATGGCCTTGACGGAGCGCTTCATAGTGGTGCCAAACCTCTCGTGCAGCATCGCGCTTTGGTCCAACGTCAGAGTCCTCGCCTTCCTCCTTGTTGAGATCAAACAACATTAAATCGGTTGGAAGAGTGTAAGTCCCCTCTATCGCACTTGAGCTGATTGCGTCGCGGGTTTGAAGTGGTTTTAGCAAGAGTAACGGGTTGGGAAGAATTCCCCTGATCTGCTCGAGGCTTCCAACCGCACTCCGCGCATTTGCAATTGTGGGCCAAACAGCGCCGCTGAGGGGAACTTCACCAGTTAACTTACGGGGGACAAAGGCCCAATTTTTGGCACCCGTTTGGGTGACGATGGGAA
The DNA here is from genome assembly GCA_050245935.1 of Phycisphaerae bacterium. GTDB lineage: Bacteria > Planctomycetota > Phycisphaerae > UBA1845 > Fen-1342 > JALHOX01. The sequence continues at coordinate 2,942 of JBFWWY010000342.1, forward strand.
CGATCGTTCCGTTCTTGAATTCAGTAAATGATTCGATTCTCACCTTAGGCACCCATCAGTCAACTATATGCGAAAACTTGAGAGTTTTCTATAAGAAATCGTAATATTATTGTGATTTAACAGAAAAAATCATAATAAATACTCTGAATTAGATTTGTCCTGATATCGGAGAATCAAAACAAGCCAGGCGAATTGTCCGCTTTTTTACCCCGACTTGCATCGTAGCCGAGATGTTCAAATGCCGCCGGCCGTGCCATCCGGCCGCGGGGCGTGCGGATGACGAAACCGATTTGAAGAAGGTATGGCTCCACAACGTCTTCAAGCGTATCCCGTTCCTGGCCCATGCTGGCGGAAATCGCCTCCACGCCCGCCGGCCCGCCGTCGTAGTGCTCGATGAGCGTGCGGAGATAGCCGTAGTCGAGCGAATCGAGGCCGAGCTTGTCGACCTGCATAAGCTGCATCGTCGCGTCGACGATTTCTTCGGTCACCCGACCGTCCGACCGCACCGTCGAATAGTCACGCACCCGCTTCAGCAGCCGATTCGCTATGCGCGGCGTCCCGCGCGAGCGGGCAGCGAGCCGCCGCATTGCCGGCTGGTCCGCGTTGATCTCCAGCATCCGCGCACTGCGCGTCAGAATCTCGGTCATTTCTTCAATCTCGTAGAAATCCAGGTGCAGCGGGATGCCGAAGCGATCACGCAGCGCGCCCGAAAGCATTCCCGCACGCGTCGTCGCGCCGACGAGCGTAAACGGGTGGAGTTTGAAATTGATCGTGCGCCCGCCGATTCCGCTCTCGGTCGTGTAATCGACGCGAAAATCTTCCAGCGCGGGATACAGGAACTCTTCGACGACCTTATTGAGCCGGTGAATCTCATCGATGAACAGCACGTCGCCGCGCTCCATCTGCGTAAGCATGCTCATCAAATCACCTTGCCGGGTGATAGCGGGCCCGCTGGTCACGCGGATGGCGCGCCCGAGCTCGTTTGCGATGATGTGTGCGAGCGTTGTTTTGCCGAGTCCCGGCGGACCGTCGAGCAACACGTGATCCATCGGCTCATCGCGGAGCCGTGCGGCGTCGAGCGCGATTCGCAGTTGATCGCGCACCTGCTGCTGGCCGATGCATTCGTCGAGGGCGCGGGGCCGCAGTGTGTTGAGGAATTCGGCCTCTTTCGCGTCGGTCTGGGTGAATACTCGTTCGACAGGCATTCGCGGATTGTACTGGAAAAGTTAGGGATCGCTATGCGCTATGCTCGCACGGTTTGTTTGATGCGGTACACCGCTTTCACGATCGCGTCCGGCTGCTCCAGCGTTGCGTCGGCTTCGACCGCTTCCGTGATCCAGCGCTGTGCATCGAATGGGCGCTCGCCCCATTGTACGAGGATTTCGAGCGCGACCTGCTGCGCATCGCTCAATTGTCGCGGCGCTTGCTCCGCTGCACCGCGCTCCGCACCCGCCAGTAGTGCAAGCTTACCTTTCAATTCCGCCACGATCGTCGCAGCCGTTTTCTTGCCGAGTTCCGGCAATGCCGCGAGAAACCTCTCGTCGCCGCGCTCGATCGCAGCCGCAATCTCCGGGAGAGGCACTGCGAAGGCACGCAGCGCCTTCCGCAAACTCACGCCTTTGACTTTCGTCATCATCTGACAGAACGCGCGCTCAGATTCTG
>JBFWWY010000343.1:0-4596 GCA_050245935.1 Phycisphaerae bacterium
TGTCCTCATCCAACGATCGTCGATACACGAGAATGGGATTCTCGATGCCTTTCTTTTCGCTCAGAATCGCGATGATCTCGTCGAAACGTGCGATTTTTTCGCGATCAATGCGAAGTTTCTGCTCCGTGCCGGATTCGTCGGTGTAGTACACATCCACCCAGCCCTTCGGGTGAAACTCATCGATGCGTGTAATCTGCTCATAGCGGATACGCTTGCCGCCGTAGACCATCTCATTTTCGTCGAGGGTAGCGCGAAGCCGCCGAGCGCGCACGAACTGTCGAAAGAACATCAGCGACAGCAGAATCGGGACAAATCCCCAGTACTTCTGCATTTCGACTTCGGCGGCGGTCTTACCCCAGGTGCGCCAACTGCCGGCGGAGAGCGGCTGCATGCGTCCGCCGCGTGTTTCCACCACCAGCGCGCCTGTTTTGCTCAGAAAATAACTGTAGGTCGTGCCGTCCGCTTCCCGGATTCGATCGGGAGCACGTCCGATCACCTTTTCAACATCACTGAGCGCGGTGGGAATTTGTTTGACGAGCTGGTCGAAGTCATCTTTTGTCGGCGTCGCGGCGAAATTGTCGTACAGCGCTGCGGCTTTGCTGGCATCTTGCAGATCGGACTCCACGAGAAACGCCGGCAGTGCCTCGATGGCGTGGGCCTTGTTTTTCGCCGGATAGCCAATTTTCCAGTCGTAGAAGAAATAGAACCCATATGCAAAGAGCGCGAGAAAGATCAGGAACTGAATGATGGATTCTTTCTTCGCCGGTCCGCTTTCAAGCCGCATAAGGAGCCCTTCTCTCTGGCCACAACGAGCTGCACCGAGTATCTGCAATCTATTGGAATCGGTATTATGGCGCGTTGGGCGTAGGTTGTCTGCCTCTGGTCCGAGAAATACTGGCAACACCAGTCCCCAGCGTACAAGATCTGCGAGAAAGCGAAAGCGGGGAGACGATTGGCAACTGCTGAAAACAGACCGTGTATCGTCATCATTCGCGACGGCTGGGGCGAAAACCCCTATCCCGAATGGGATCACGCGAATGCTACAAAATGCGCAAATCCTGCCGTCGATGCCATGTTGAGACGCGACTGGCCGATGACGCTCATCGCGACCAGCGGCGAAGACGTCGGCCTGCCGGAAGGCACCATGGGCAACAGCGAAGTCGGCCATCAGAACATCGGTGCCGGCCGCATCGTCTACCAGGACGCGGTCCGTATCAGCAAAGGCATTCGCGAAGGCACGTTCTTTCAGAACGCCGAGCTTGTTTCGGCTGTGGAGCACTGCCGTGGCAGCGGCGGCAAGCTGCATATCATGGGGCTGGCGAGCGACGCAGGTGTTCACTCGCGCCTGGCACATTTGTATGCATGCGTGCAGCTTGCAGCGCAGCGCGGGCTATCGCGCGTATTCGTGCACTGCTTCACCGACGGCCGCGATTCCCCGCCAAACAGCGGCATCGATTACGTCGCGCAGATTGAAGCGGAACTCAAGCGTATCGGCTGCGGACGAATTGCGAGCGTGTGCGGTCGGTTCTACGCGATGGATCGGGACAACCGCTGGGAGCGCACGCAGCGCGCGTACCGCCTGCTGGTCAACGGTTTCGGCGCGGCGGCGGACAGCGCGAAAGCGGCGCTGCAGCGCTACTATGCGAATCCGGTCGAGCCGACGATGCAAGGCGATGAGTTTGTCGAGCCGACGGTAATCAGCGACGACGGCCGCAGCCCGATCGCAACGATCGATGGCGGCGACGCGGTGATCTTCTACAATTTTCGCGGGGATCGGCCGCGACAGCTCATCAAGGCGCTCACCTACGAAAAGTTTCCGTTCGTCGCAGAAGACAAGACCGGCGAAACGCGCGAGATGGGTTTCGAGCGCGGCAACAATCCGGATGTGCCGGTCACGACGATGACCGCGTACGAAGCCGGCCTGCCGGTGCATGTGGCGTACCCGAAGCCGGAGAAGATGAAGAACATCGCTGGTGCGTATGTCAGCAATCTCGATCTGCGGCAGTATCGCGCGGCGGAAACGGAAAAATACGCGCATGTGACGTTTTTCTTCAATGACTATCGAGAAGAGCCGTTTCCGGGAGAAGAGCGCAAACTCGTGCATTCGCCGAAGGTCAGCACATACGATCAACAGCCCGAGATGTCCGCGGAAGAACTGACCGACGCGGTGGTTGAGCGGATCGGAACAAAAACTGATGATCTCATTATTCTGAACTACGCAAATCCGGATATGGTGGGTCATACCGGTTCATTGGAAGCGGCGACGGCGGCGGTCAATACGGTGGATGAATGTGTCGGTCGTGTGTTGCGGGCGATCGACGAAGTCGGGGGTTGCGCGATTGTGACGGCGGATCACGGCAACTGCGAGCAGATGATCGACCCTGTCACCAACGGGCCCCACACGTCGCATACAACGTATCCCGTGCCGCTGTTTGTCTATGGTAAGCCGTTCAGGGGTGCGAGGCTCCGCGCCGGCGGTCGCCTCGCGGACGTCATGCCAACGGCACTTGCGATGCTCGGGCTGTCGATTCCCGCTGAAATGACCGGCACGAGTTTGATTGCCTAATTGGAGGGACGGGACAAGCCGATGCGATGGTTCATTATCATTTGCGCAATGTGCGTCATTGCGGGGTGTTCGCGAAATCCGGCAACGCCGAACGCGAATGAGCAGAAGGTGCCGGCGGCCGCTTCAGTCGACGCAAAATCGGAAGCGAAGACGTCCGATGGACCCAGCGCGACGACGACGCCGTCTGAACAGGTTGATCCGCGCGCGCTGTTGCAGGCGGCGCTTCGCAAAACGCGGGCGTTCGCGGCTTTCACGGTCGATTGTCATATCACGCGACATCGCGATCTCGGCGGCGTCAGCGAGCAGCTCGATCTGAAATCGAAGATTTCCTATCGCGCACCAAATCTGCTGCGCGTCGTCAGCACGACGCCCGCGTTTCAAATCAACGGCGAAGCGACTCCCGGCGACGGGCGACTGGCGGTGACGGATATTTACTGCGACGGTGAAACTGTTTGGTATGTGATGCCGACGCTACGTCAGTTTATCAAGCGGCCGGCGCCGGCAACGATTGAAGAATTGCTGACCACGCCGCCCCAGATTTCGATGTTCAATTACCCGGGCATGGTGATGCTGCCGGTATTCGTCGGGCAAAGTCCGGACGCTGAACTAGTACCCGCGGAAACGTCGATCGCGTATGAAGGTCGGCGGGCGTTGAACGATGACGCATGTGATGTGTTGCGCGTTCAGGTGAATGAGCAGATCGATCAATTGATCTGGATCGATGCCGAGAAGGCACACATTCGTCAGGTCGAAATGTCGTACGCGCGCGCACAGAAGGAGGGCGTGGAGCCGAACATGCCGCGCTTTGTGCGGCGTTTTTCCAATTGGCGGCAGGAAGCGCCCACCGACAGGAAGGATTATCAATATTCACCGGGGCCTGAGATCAAAGAGGTTGAGGATTTTGTTTTGGAGCAAGGCGGAATGAGCGCAGTGGAGCCGTAGCGTCCACGTACCTGCGGTTCCGTCCCTCACCCTGGAAGGGTGGGGCACCCTAATTTCGACATCTAAAATTGAATTGTGGATCGGCGAGGAGTTTTTCGTGAGTGATTTGTTGGAACGATTCTTGCGGTACGTGAAGGTGGAGTCGACGGCGGTCGAAGTGACGACCGATTATCCGAGTTCGCCAGGGCAGCTCGAAATGGGGCGTATGCTCGCAGAAGAACTGACTGCCATCGGGGCGCAGAACGTTTCCCAGGATGAGTTCGGCATCGTCATGGCGACGGTGCCGGGCAACGTTGACGGCGCACCGACGATCGCATGGTTTGCGCACGTCGACACTGCACCGGATTACACCGCCAAAAACGTCAACCCGATCGTACTTAAGAACTATGACGGCAAAGACATTGTGCTGCGCGGCGACAAGACGAAAATGATTCGCGAAGCCAATACGCCGGAGTTGCCGGCGTTGAAAGGCAAGACGCTGATCACGACCGACGGCACGACGCTGCTCGGTGCGGACGACAAGGCGGGTGTCGCGGTGATCATGACGGCGGCGGCGCGGCTGCTGGAGAATCCGGGCATTCCGCACGGGCCGATTCGCGTCGTCTTTACGTGCGACGAGGAAGTCGGGCGCGGCACCAGCAAGCTCGACCTTGCGAAAATCAACGCGACGTGCGGCTATACGCTCGACGGTGACAGCGCGGGCAAGATCGAGAATGAGACATTCTCCGCCGACGGCGCGGTCGTCACGTTCACCGGCGTCAATATTCATCCGGGCCTGGCGACGGGGAAGATGATCAACGCGCTGCGGGCAGCGGGAACGTTTCTCGGTCAGTTGCCCCACGATGCGTCGCCGGAGAAGACGAGCGCGATGCAGGGATTCATTCATCCCTATCTGTTCGAAGGCAACGTGGAGAAAGCGACCGTTCGCTTCATTCTGCGGAGTTTCAGCACGCAGGAATTGAAGTCGCAGGCGGAGACGCTACGCGGCATTGCCGAACAGGTCCGCAAGCAGTTTTCCGGCATCAAAATTGAAGTGGATGTGAAAGAACAGTATCGCAACATGCGCGAGTATCTGGAGAAAGAGCCGC
>JBFWWY010000344.1:0-4589 GCA_050245935.1 Phycisphaerae bacterium
TTTTCGGCGTTGCCTCAGTTGCGCGGGGCCCTCGAACTCACCGAGATGAAAGCGTTTCAGCACCCCATTTTCGGGGTTCTGATCACGATGCTTTGTATTTCGCTCACGCTGGCGACCCTGACGCGCATTCGAATCAGCATGATCAATGCGGGAGTGCTGACTGTTCACGCGGGAATTCTGCTGCTGTGCGGCGGCTCACTGTGGTATTTCGGTACAAAGATCGAAGGCGACGTACTGCTCCAGTCTCCGCACCTGGAGCTGGTTACGAATGATGCAAACACGCGATTGCTGGCCACCCTGAAGCCGGCTGCCGGCGAATCCTGGTCGGCGAACATGCCGGCCTTCGGCGGAAATGTCGCTGTGAAAGTCAGCGACGTCGCAGCGGCTCCGGGGATGCAATTTGAGAAAATCGCGGTAGAGGTCAAGTCGGCCGACGGCGTCACGCAGCACGTTCTGGACGCCCGCAGCGGCGCGCCGGTTCCGATCGCCAATGACCGGCTCGCACTTCGGTTTGTGAAGTTCCCAGAGCGGGATACTTATTACGATCACGAGCGAGCAGCGCTGCACTTTCGACGCACGGACCAGTCAGCATGGGCACACGCGCCGATCGATGCGCTGCCTTTCTTCCGCGAGCGCTTCATTGATGATGGCCAGGTTGTCTACGACAAAAGCGGACGCGACGTGCCGTCCAAGCGGAAGTCGCCGACATTTTCGTTGTTGGGCGCGACGCTTTCGAGTGGATGGGTCGAAGCGTGGCGCATGCCGATCGATGTCCCCTGCTCCGATGCACCGTTCGATGTGCAAGTCACCGGCTACTTGCCGTATATCTCGGGCATGCAACGGCAGGTCGTGTCCGGTGCGGACACGGACGGGCCCGCGGCGTCGGTTCGGCTCGTTGTGAATGGGACAAGTCAGGAGTTGAGGAAGACGCTGTTTGCCGCGGATTCGCGCGATTCGTATTGGCCACTGGTGACGCCGATTGAATTCTTGTATTGCGAGACACCCGGCGAGATCGCGGCAGCGACTTCGTCACAAGCGGGAACGCACGAGTTGTACATCAAGCTTGAGGATCCGGCTGTTGAGCGAACTGTTGCCGTTCGCGCGGGACAGGAAATCAAGATAGAAGACGCCGGCTATACGATTCGCGTGCAGCAATTGATGCCGACGTGGCCGCTGATGTCGCCGGGATTTGAGAATGCGATTTCGCCGGCGGCGCTGGTGGAGGTGGAATCGCCGACGAAGCGGTACACGCGCACGGTAATTCAGCGTTTTCCGAAGCTCTCGCAGGACATTGACGAGAGCGGGATGCGCCGGCGCGAAGGGCTGTACGATCCAAACCTGACCTTGCGCTATCGCGGTGCGGACAACGGCCGAATTTTGCTCCTCGCGACGAAAGAGCTTCTTGCAGCAGATGCGTTGCAGGTCATATGGATCGGTGCCGACGGCGCGGCCGTGCCACAGAAAGTACAAAACGGCACTTCGGTTCATCTCGAACTGCCGACCGCACATTTGACGATGCACCTCGAAGATCTCGTGCCACATGCCACGACGAAAATGATGCCGGTCGTGGAGCCGCTTGAATCGAGACGTCCCAACCTCGCGGCGCGATCCGCGTCGGCGATTCGGTTGGCACTCACCGGAAAGGACAAATGGGCTGGTTGGTCAGATTCTCGCTGGATGGTGTTCAGTCAGTATCCCGATCTCGATGCCAATCCGATCGTCATTTCACCGCCGGGCAGCGATGAATCATGGGAGCTGGTGTATTCACGCGTGCCGCATGATCTGAAAGCGACGCTTGTGCCGGGGATGTTGACGGTGAATTTCTTCCCCGGACGACACAGCGTGGAGTCCTGGCGCAGTGACTTTATCGCGATTCCCGCGGGGGATACGCCGCGCCCGGGTGCGGTGTACACGAACCAGACGTTCCCGATCGGCAAGCTGACACTGTTTCAAAGTGGTGCGGCGCGCGATCACTGGCAATGGACCATTCTCGGCGTCGGCACGCGAAACGGCATCTGGCCGATGTTGCTGGGCTGCGTGATGATCACGCTCGGCTGTTTGTACGCGTTTTATGTAAAGCCGATTCTGCAGAAGCGGGTAGCAGCGGAAGCCGTGCGGACAGCGAAGCTGCGTCGCGCACCTGCTGCAGCGCCGCAATCTGAAAATGCCCCGTCGCTGGAAGTTGTTGAGGTATAACGATGTTTGCGAGATTGAACGCGAATCAGTGCTTCGCTGCTGTTTTTACAATTGCGATCGCATCACAGTTGGCGGCTGCCGAGCGAACGCCGATGCCGCCGTCGACAGCGACGATCGAGCTGGATCGCGCGCTGGATTGGAAGCAGGCGCGGCTGATCAGCGTGCAGGACAACGGTCGCTATAAGACGCTCGATTCGTTCGCGCGCGAGGCGATGACCACAATGTATGGTCGCGAGCACTTTCCCGGCTGTTCGCCGCTGGCGTCTTTGTTCGACTGGTTGTTTCGGAGCAATGCCTATGCCGATGAACCGGTGGTGTACATTCGCGACAAGGGGTTGCGGATTCACTTCAGTGCGCACATGCCCGCGACGGAACGCGAGCGGATCGTCCGCACGGGCTATCTCGCGTTCCGACAAAGTTTTGATCAAGCGGTGCGCGCTCGACTGCAGGAATTGGAAACGCGCACCAACATGGCGACGGCCACCGGACGGGCTCGCAATGCGTTTGACGTTGCAGAGTTTCTGCCTCGCATGATCCGCATCGTGCCACCGCAGGAGCGCGACGTTGACGCGCCCTGGTACGAGCCGGAAGAGCTGAAGGCAAATCTACCCACAACGTTCGGCATATCCGATCGGGCCCCCGTTCCCGGAATTTCCGATGAGCAAGCGACGAACGTGCTCGCGCGATGGTATTCGCTCCGCGATGGTTGGCGGGCCGGCGACGCGCCCAAGGTACAAGCCGCACTCGATGGCCTGGCGGCGACATTGCCGACGCTTGCGGCTCCGGGTGTTTATCCATCCGCACAACAACGCCAGGCAGAAGCGCGTTACTACACGATGGGCAAATTCACTTGGGGTTGGGTGTTCTATTTTCTCGGGGCGCTCGCGAGCGTGATGGCGCTTGTCACGAATTGGCGAACACCGCGCGTTATTGGGATCGCATTGCTCGTGCTAGCGCTGGCATTGCACGCTTACGGCATCAGTCTGCGGTGGTACATTCTGGGGCGCATCCCTGTCGCGAACATGTTTGAAGCCATCGTCGGATCGGCGTGGATTGGCATCGCGGCCGCGCTTGTTGCAGAACTGGTTTACAAGACACGCGTTTTTCTGGTGGCGGCGAATCTGGCCGGGTTTGTTGCGCTGATTCTGGGAGGCTTCGTTATCCCCGGCGGTGGCACGCTGACGTCCATCATGGGAATTCTCGACGATGTGATGCTGCGTATTCACACCGTGCTGATCATTGCGTCCTATGCACTGATTTTCATCGCCGCCGTCATCGCGCTGGTTTATCTGTTCGGCTATTACAACATACGGTTTCCGCAACAATCCCTTACCTCGGGCCTTGTTGTCGCATCGCTCGGTGTTGCGCTGTGGCTGACAATCGGGCTGTTCTTTGAGCCCAGCACGCAGATCGCGGGGACAATTGTGAAGCGAGGCGGCGCGCAAGCAATTTTATGGTGGCTGACGGCGGGGGCGGGCGTAGTTCTGACGTTGCTTATCTGGCTGAGAGCGCGCGGACTTGCCATCACAATCTGCAGCGCGGTGTTTCTCACCGTGGCGCTCGCCGCGGTTGGGAATTTCCCGTTCCTGACCGGCACTGCCGTCACGCTCACCGCGACGGGTTTGCTGTGGTCTGTTGCGCAGGCCTCCGCGCTGCTTCGGCGACATTTGCCGGTCGCGAAAGAAAGTCTCGTTCTCGCCGGAGCAGGCGGTCCATCCGTATCGCTGCGACAGGAGCGCCCGATCATGGCGGGCGGTGCCCCCGGCGATGAGGCGCAGGGCAAGAAGCTGCCGGAATGGCTGCACGCGGCGGACTGGAGCCACCTGATCATCCTGAATCTGGTATTCGTCATGCTCTTCGTTGGAATCATTCTCGGGGCCGTCTGGGCGGACTATTCGTGGGGCCGTCCGTGGGGATGGGATCCGAAGGAAGTCTTCGCGATGAACACGTGGATCATTTACGCGGTGCTGATTCACGCGCGATTCATCGTTCGCGAGCGCGGCATCTGGACGGCGTGGCTTTCGATTGCCGGTTGCCTGATGATGGCGTTTAATTGGTGCTTCGTGAATTTCTTTATTGTCGGGCTGCACAGTTACGCCTGAGCCAGATCGGAGAATCAGAATGTACTTACGATTGGCGGTCATAGCGGCCGCGATCACGTTTGCACTTGCATGCGAGAAGGGGAACGCACCGGCAACCAATGCGAATATCGCTGCGCCCAGCGCCGACGAATTGGCGTCCTTGCAGAAAGCCGCAGCGCAGGAGCGACCGCGAGCAGAAATGCCCGCATTGCCGGCCAATCATCCCCCGCTGAACGCACCCGCGCAGCCGGCCCCGAGGATCGAAGATGTTCTGCCTGCCGGGCACCCGCCGGTGGGAGATTCTCCGCCGGC
>JBFWWY010000345.1:0-4587 GCA_050245935.1 Phycisphaerae bacterium
ATCCAAGGATGTGCACGAACTGATCGAGCGTCACGAAGCACCGACGATCTCCGCCGCGGTCGCACCCGTACTTGAAACGAGGAGGGGGCGTCGGTTGGGCCGGCGAACGCTGGGGCACGTGGGCAACTCGCTGCTGGCTTGGAGTTTCCCTTTTTCAGCGGTGGTTTTGTCATTGCTCATGTTGACGCTCGGATGCCAATCGACCGGGCCGACGAAGCGGGAGGAAATCGCCGCGGGCTGGGATCAGCATCGCGCTGCGATGAAATACGAACTCGCACACGCGGAACTCAAGCAGGGCAACCCGTCCAAGGCGCGCCCGCTGGCACAGGAAGCTGTCGCCCTCAATCCGAAAGAGCCGGCGAATCATGAGTTGCTGGCGAAAACTTATATTGCCAACGGGGACTTCCGTGCCGCGGAACAGATTCTGGTCACGCTGTTGGTTGATCATCCTGAGGCGGATGGCGCGTTGTTTCTCCTTGGCACGATCCACGAACGCGAGCAGGAATGGGATCTCGCGATGGATGATTATCGCCGCGCCATTTCTGTAAACGATGAAAAACTGGAATATCTGATCGCGCTGGCCCAAGTGCAGGCACAATCCGGTGACTCGGGTGCCGCCGTTGCAACCATGGCTTCAAAATCGGCCGCGTTCAGTACCGACCCGAAATATTACCTTGCGCAAGCAGAACTTTATCGTGAAGCGAGCGACATCAAACAAGCGATTACCGCCTACAAGTCTGCCCTGCGCATGGGCTGTGACGATCCGGCAGCGCGTGCAGCACTGGGGCAGTGCCTGCATTGGGACGGCGCGCACGAAGCCGCGCTGGAATATCTGACGGCGGCCATTCGCGGAATTGATGCGCCGAGCGCAGCGCTGCTGAGCGCATACGTGGGCTGCCTGCTGCAACTCGATCGCGCAGACGAAGCGGTAAGCTGGTTCCAGCGAAATCAGAAGCGCGCGATGGCGGATTCGGCACCGTTGCAACTGCTGTATGCCCAAGCGCTGACGCAGACGGAAGATTTCAAAGCCGCGATTCGCGCGGCGCGCAAAGCGCAATCGATTGATCCGGGTTACGCGGATGCGTATTTGTATGAAGGCGGGCTGCTTGCACGCGAAGAAAAGAAATCTGACGCGCTCGCAGCAGTGGAAAAATCGCTGCGCCTGCAACCGAACAGTCTGCTCGCCTGGCAATATTACGCCGACATGCTCGAAAAATTCGGCGAACCCACGTCCGCCGCGCAGGCGCGGGGAATGATTGCGCGACTCCAGAATGGCGAATCCATTCCCGTCGGACGCGCGTCGACGGCCGCGGGAACGTAATCGGGTCGTCGGCTAACTCACCGTCGCAGCGAGACGCGCCTGGGCATCGCGCATCTGCGACGCTGAGGGTGTGGTCTTCTCATTCATCACACTGCGAAACACATCAAACAGGTACGCGGCATCGTGCGGTCCGGGCGCGGCCTCCGGATGATATTGCACGGCGAAAACCGGCAACTCCCGATGCCGGAATCCTTCGACCGTTCCGTCGTACAGATTGACATGCGTCAATTCCAGCCCGGCGGCATTGAGTGCGTCCGGGGAAACTGCGAATCCGTGGTTTTGTGATGTGATTTCCACTCGATCCGTCATCGAATTTCGGACCGGATGGTTGTAGCCGTGGTGTCCGAACTTCATCTTGAACGTACCCGCGCCAAATGCTTCCGCGAGCAGTTGATGTCCAAGGCAGATTCCGAACGTCGGCACCTCCGACGCCAATTCGCGGAGCGTGCGGATGACGTAGTGAACTGCGGCGGGATCTCCCGGGCCGTTGCTCACGAAGATGCCATCGGGACGATAGTCGCGAATCGATGCCGACGATGTTGTGGGGGGGACAACCCATACGCGGCAGCCGATTCCTACAAGACTGCGCAAAATGTTCCGCTTCATGCCGCAGTCAATCGCGACCACAGTTTTTTGACCGCCCGGATGACCATCGAAGGGCACGGCGAACTCGGTCATAGGACCCGCTGTCCATTCCACAGCCTCGCGTGTTGCGACTTTTGAAACGAGATCCGCGCCGGCGAGGGACCGAATCGCACACGCCTGCCGCACCAACTCTGAATCGGGTTGCCCCGTTGTATCGATGACCGCATTGATGGCACCCGTCTCGCGGAGGCGCAGGGTCAGTGCCCGGGTGTCGATGCCGCTGATTCCCGGCACCCCGTGACGCAGCAACCAGTCGTGCAGGTTCGCTTCACTGCGATAATTCGAAGCGATATTCGACAATTCTCGAACGACAAATCCCTCGATAAAAAGCGAGGCAGATTCGTCGTCGTCGCGGGCAATGCCATAATTGCCCTGCTGCGCGGATGTCATGCAGACGATTTGCCCGGCATAGGAAGGGTCGGTAAGTACTTCCTGATAACCGGTGTGAGCGGTGTTGAAGACCAGTTCCCCGCCGCGCGTTGCCGCTGCACCGAACGCAAGTCCATGAAAGATCGTGCCGTCGGCGAGCGCCAGTTTCGCGGGTTTATGCTGCACGTGATTGCCTCATCCTTTGTGCTGAAATTCAGGATTCGAAGTATACTCGCAAAAATGAACGACGGGACTCTCTCTACCACTCCGAAGGCGGGAGCGCTGCGCACGCCCGCTGGTGATCCGAGTTGGACGCCGGGCAAGCGGCCGATCTGGGTGGACGATGCTGAACTCGCGCAACTCGATTGGCACAATTTTTTCGGCAATCAGCAGCCGGTGGAAATCGAAATCGGTTGTGGAAAAGCTGGTTTTCTGCTGCGCCGCGCCACGGCGCGCGTGGACCGAAACTTCCTGGGAATCGAATGGGCGAACGAATTTTATCGTTACGCCGCTGATCGCATGCGGCGTCACCAAGTGCCCAACGTGCGTATTCTCCGTACTGACGCGTCAACCTTTATCCGAAATCAATGTCCCCGGGATTCATTGGCGTGTTTGCATGTTTATCACCCGGACCCGTGGCCGAAAAAGCGGCATCACAAGCGCCGCTTGTTCCAGCCGGCGTTTGCCGCCGCCGCCGCGCAATGCCTGAAACCGGGCGCGCGCCTTGCAGTGCAGACGGATCATTGCGAATATTTTGAACAGATCAGCAGCGTGTTGCGCGCCGAGCCTGCGCTGGTGGAGACGGCATTCCTCGACCCGGAATGGCTTGAGGGACTGGAAGGGGAGGCTGAGCATGACGTCGGCAGCGATGGAAAATCGAACGCGGTAACGGACGAAAAGGTGTCAGCGCGACAGTATCGCCTCGCGACAAATTTTGAGAATAAATATCGCCGGGAAGGACGATCGATTTACCAGATCGCATTCCGGAAGCGGGAAGAAGTTCAGCCGGGCCATTCGAAATGATCGTGGTGAAACGCAGAGAAGTATTCCTGCGTGCCGCGCAGCACAGAGTACCTTCAGAAACGAGAGTGTATGTCGAATCGTGATTACCTGACGATTGTTTCCGGCCTTCCCAGATCCGGCACGTCCTTGTTAATGCAGATGATTCACGCCGGCGGGATTCCGGCATTAACCGACCATGAGCGCGCGGCGGACGAAGACAATCCGCGCGGATACTTCGAATTTGAGCCGGTCAAGAAGACAAAAGAAGATTCCAGTTGGGTCGGCAACGGAATCGGCAAAGTCGTGAAAATGGTACATCTGCTGTTGCGCGATTTACCCGCGGATTATCAGTATCGCGTCGTCTTCGCGCGCCGGCATTTGGACGAAGTCGTCAAAAGTCAGAACGTGATGTTGGAGCGGCACGGAAAGAACACCGCCGGTCTGCCCGAAGACCGGATGAAGCAAATCTATCTGGCGCAGATCGGGGAAATTCATCAGCATATGAATGCGCGGCCCGCGCACTTCAAGTTTATCGAAGTGCATTACAACGAGCTTCTGGACCATCCGGAAAAGCACATTGCAAGGATCAGCCAGTTTCTGGACGGCCTTGACGAGTCCGCAATGAAACACGCGATTGACCCGTCACTTTATCGCAATCGCGCCTGACGGCAGGGGATGAGCTGTCCCGGCAGCGTGCGTCGGTGCCTACGTGCGAAAATTCAGCGGGTTGTGGAGGGGAATTGAGCTGATATTCAGATTTTGTAAGGGTCTGGCTTGAAACTTACACGTTGTTGAATAAAATTTTTTCAAACCAGTTGACGCCGAGTCAATCGCCAGTATTATACGCGGCTCACGTTTGTTGGAGACCAGCGGGCGTGAACGAGAAGAAAGTCGTCGTCGAAGCGGCTATGGCCGGTAAAATGGCGATTTTGAGGGCTCGTAGCTCAGTTGGTTAGAGCGCGTCCCTGATAAGGACGAGGTCCGAGGTTCGAATCCTCGCGGGCCCATCCGCCTGTCGGCGTCGCGCTCAACGGAGGCTGCGCCCGATGCAAGAAACGGTTCTGTTCGTGTTCGTCGGGCTGTTGCTCGCGGCGGCGATCTGGAGCTTGCTGAAGGGTGGCGGCGGCTGAGGGACGGGCGGCTGCGACTAGGCGTGTCCTGGTAAAAAGTTTAAGGGGCGGCATCGGGGCCGTAGCTCAATTGGGAGAGCACCGCGTTTGCAACGCGGGGGTTGTCGGTTCGATCCCGGT
>JBFWWY010000346.1:0-4580 GCA_050245935.1 Phycisphaerae bacterium
TCGTGATCGAGGGGGTGGTTGTCGAGGTCTTTATGGCGTTTGCCTTCTTTTTTCAGCGGCAGAAATTTCTCGCGGAGTATCAGCTTCTTGTCCTCGAGTTGAAGCTCAGAGCGCACGTGCTCGTTCTTTTCGAGATCGACGTACTCCAGATCGAACTGCGTCGCGAGTGCTTTGGTGACATCCTCGTCGCTGGCGAGTTCCAGCTCTACCAGGGCCTCTCCGATTCTCTTGCCGTGTTCTTTGGCGTAATCCAGCGCGTCATTGAGCGCGGCTTCGGAGACAATTCCCCAACTGACGAGAATCTCACCTAACTTCTTGCGTCTTCGTGCCATGGACACCTTTCCGGGCGCGGTCGAAACATCTGGGACCACTTCGAGAAATCACGCTCCGCAATTGTTGTAGCAACTTCCGCTCCACGCAAGCTTGTTCCAAGGATTCGCCTGCAGCGATCAAATCGACGACGAACCGGGCTACAGTTACGAAGCTGCGGCATGCCATGCGCCAACCTGCCTTTTTCAAAGGAGAAAGCCATGGCTGCAAAGATCATAGCAGCGCAACATCAGGCGCGGGAGAAACCGAAACCATCGATGTGAAAAATGGAATCTGGGCGATGTGAGCGATGACCGCTTCGAATAAACGGCGCTTCGAAGCGGACGCGGCAAGAGCGTCATGCGCGACGATAAACGTCGCGGCTGCTACGCAACACTGACGCGGCGGCCCAACCGGCGTTTTCGGTTGATGAGTTTGCGTCCTTTGCTCGTCCGCATTCGGGCGCGGAAACCGCATTTGCGCTTACGTTTGATCTTGCTGATTCGATGAGGATAGTGCATCTTGAAAGCCGCCTGACCTATCTGTTCGTCTACAGTTCCTGAAACATTCGAGCCGGGTATTGTGACGGAAATCGATCCCTGCGCCAAGTCTCAGTTTTGCCCTCGATTGCAACGGACAAAAGGCCGCGTTTCGAGCAGGGGCAATTTCGCGCGGCGAAAGGGCACAGGGCGCGTCTGTGGCCGCTTGTCGACAGCACAAGGGTTGGCTACGCTCCGCTTTTGCACGGTGCCCAACCATCAAACCCACGATCCCGGAGAGAATTATGTCCGCCGCCGCCACTGCCGCCGGTCTTGCTCAGAAAGCCGCTGATCTCGGTAAATTGGCCGTCCGTATGACAACGCTGGCAGGCTCCGGCCATCCGACCAGTTCGCTTTCGCTGGCGCACATCGTGACGGAACTTCTCTATCACGAGATGTGCTACGACCCAGGGAACCCGTGGCATCCGGCGGCAGATCGACTTGTGTTATCGGAAGGTCATGCGGTCCCGATCGTTTATGCGGCTTGGGCGGACCTCGGCGGCGTCGTTGGGAAATCCCGAGAAGAGAGTCGAAAGCTGACGATCGCGGACGTCGACGCGCTCCGCGCCGTCGACAGCGAGCTGGACGGGCATCCGAATCCGGCGGAGGGATTCCCATTCTTCGATGCAGCGACAGGCAGCCTGGGAATGGGCCTGAGCGTCGCGGCGGGATTGGCACTGGCGGCCCGGCTCGACGGCACAAAAAGGCGCGTGTACTGCATTGTCGGCGACGGGGAATCGCGCGAAGGGCAAATCTGGGAAGCGATTGATTTCATCACCGACAACAATCTGACGAACGTCTGCACCTTCATCAACAGCAACAATTACGGTCAGGCCGGACCAGTCTCCGCGCAGCAGGACGCGGACATCACCGCCGCAAAGCTGCGCGCCTTCGGTTGGGAGGCGGTCATCATCGACGGCCACAATCCGGATGAGATTCGCGCGGCGCTGAAAAAGTTCCACGCGACGAAAAAGCCGTTCGGCATCGTCGCCAACACCATCAAAGGGTGGGGTGTCGAGAAATTCCTCGATGGCGGAAACTGGCACGGAAAAGTGTTGCCCGAAGCCGATCTCGACGAAGCCTACGCCTCGCTCGACCGCGCGGCGGAAAGTATGTCTGACGTGACGGCACTGGGAGAGCACCCGTTCCCCGCGCCGGCGAACGTGCAGCGCAACGACGTTCGTGGATTGGAATGGCCCAGCTTCGAGCAGGCCATGAAAGATGCGGGCTTCGGCGGTGCGGTCGCCAAAGGCAAGCTCGCTACGCGACGCGCCTATGGTGCCACGCTTCACGCCGCCGGAAAGATACTTTCCCAAGTCGTCGCACTCGATGGCGACGTCAGCAATTCCACATTCAGCGAAGTCTTTCGCAAGGATTTCGAGAAGCGTTTTGTGGAATGCAAGATCGCCGAACAGAACATGGTATCGCTGGGCGTTGGATTTTCGGCCGCAGGTTTCATTCCGTTTGTGAACTCGTTCAGCAAGTTTATCGCCCGCGGCTACGACCAGGTGGAGCTTGCAAACATCACCCGTGCAAACCTGAAAATTGTCGGCTCGCATTCGGGGATTTCGCTCGCCGCGGATGGGCCGAGCCAGATGTCCGTCGCGGATGTCGCGTTCTTCCGCGCTTATTCGACGGTGAAGGCCGATGATCGTGAGTCGCCGTTGTGCTGGATCTATCAACCGGCGGACGCAGTCGCGACCTTTGAACTGACGAAGTTGATGACCGCGCAGCCCGGCATGGCGTATATGCGGACATTCCGTCCGGACGTCCCGCTGCTCTATTCGCCGGAAACCAAGTTCGAGGAGCGCGGCTTTCACGTGCTCAAGCAGGGGCATGACCTGGCACTGGTGACGTGCGGCTTCATGGTGCATATCGCTTTGGAAGCGGCGCGGGAACTCGCCAAGCAGAACAGGCACGTTGCGGTGATCGACGCGTACTGTATGCCGACGGATGCCGATCGCATGGCGGAAACGCTGGAGCGATGTGGTCGACGGGCGTTGGTGGTAGAGGACAATTACGGTTCGGGCCTGGGTTCGGAGATCGCGGAAATCGCAGCGGCAACGGGATGCGCCCGCGTCAAATTGCAACACGTCAACAAAATGCCCAAGTCGGCCCGATCCGAAGAAGTAATCCTGGATTATTGCGGCGTGAGCGCCAAACAGGTCGCGGATCACGCGAACGCGCTGCTCAACGGCTAGAATCAGAGCAAAATGCCCGACGCCGTCAAACAGCCGATTATCTCCGTCCGGAATCTGGTCGTGCAATACGACAATCCGGACGGGCGACCGCGCACCGTGCTCGATGGTGTCACGTTTGACGTGGTGCCGAGCGAAACGCTGGTCATCATGGGCGGGTCCGGCTGCGGCAAAAGCACGCTGCTCAACTGTCTGATCGGCGAGAAGTCGTTTGTCAGCGGCGAAATCGTCTACCACCTCCCTGAACTGGGCGAAGTCAATCTCGCGAAGGCCGATTCGCGGATGATCAACAAGCTTCGAAAAAATATCGGCATTCTGTTTCAGTCGGGTGCTTTGTTCAGTTCGCTGACGGTCGGCGAAAATGTCGCACTGCCGTTGCGGGAGCATTCGCATGTCGACCCGGCGATTATCGACATCGTTGTTGCGATGAAACTGCAGCAGGTACACATGTTGCCGTTTCGCGACCAGTTGCCGTCCCAGCTTTCGGGTGGTCAGAAGAAGCGCGCGGGACTGGCGCGGGCCACTGCGATGGACCCGACTTTACTTTTCTACGACGAGCCGAGCGCGGGGCTCGACCCGGTGACGTCCACTACGATCGATGAGCTCATGATGGATCTGTCGCAGAAACTCCGCGTCACCAGTATCGTCGTAACCCACGAAATGGACTCGGCTTTTCGGATCGCGGACCGCATGATCATGTTGCACGAAGGTCGCACGCTACGGATCGGTCCGCGCGCGGAGTTTGAAACGTTGCGCGACGCGCCCGCGCATTCGTTACAGACCCTCGAAGAAAAAATCATGCATCAGTTCCTCCGCGGGGAGCCGCACGGACCACTCACCGGTGCCGGGGCGGCTGACGATTACGAGCGGGTGCTGCTGGAATCTTCGCAACGACGAAAACTGATCTGAGAATTGCTCCCCACGACAATCCTGACGCAAGCCGCGTGAAAATTTTCTATGCGTCGCCAGTCACTGGTTCACGGCGGGATGGTCGGTGCCGGATTTTCCCTCTTTGTGGTGCGTGATCTGCGCGATTTTCTGCTTGGCCCGGCGGAGAAGCCGCTTCGCCCACACAAATTCGGTCGCGAGAATTGCCAGCCCGGCGGGAATCACAATGAAGGCGGGACCTGGCAACACAAGCAGTGCCAGACCGATCAGAATCACGGTGACACCGACGACGCCGACCGCAGCGCGGCGGGCAAACCGCATGGCCGACGTGCCGTTGTGCGCATCAGGATGATTGGTCGCGGCTCCCGTTGCCGCGCGAGGGGGTTTCTGGTTCATGCCCGGATTATAAGAAGACGCGGCTGAAAATTTCCTGAATATTGTGGATGCGATCTCCATTGTCGGGCAACGCCCGCATTCTCGGTCATTCCCGGTCGATCACGATTGTCGGCTCGAACTGAATGTGCTTGATCTTCGTGGGCTTGGTGACGCGCGTGCCGCACTTTTTGCACGTGCTCAGGTCCGGATCGGCCCAGAATTCTTCCATCGCGTTGCTGAAGTGATTGACGATATCGGCGCAATCGAATTC
>JBFWWY010000347.1:0-4574 GCA_050245935.1 Phycisphaerae bacterium
TGCAGGATATGGTGAAGGTCCGCGACGGGATCGAGGTCATCGACGAAGCCGAGATCGATTCCTCCGATCTCGATGTGCAGATGGCGCAGGAAGCGTCCGTCGTCAAACTCGTCAACGAAATCCTCGTCGAAGCCATCGATCAGCGTGCCAGCGATATTCACTTCGAGCCGTATGAATACGACTTTGTCGTCCGCTACCGTATCGACGGCGTGCTTTTCAAGGCGAACGTGCCGGGAGAGATTCGTCGCTTTCAGAACGCAATCGTCAGCCGTCTCAAGATTCTGTCATCGATGAACATCGCAGAAAAGCGCCTCCCGCAGGACGGCGGTTTCAAGATCAAGGTTCACGGACGCGAAATCGACCTGCGCGTAAGCGTCATTCCAATGGCCTTCGGCGAAGGCGTCGTGCTCCGTATTCTCGACCGCACCGCCGTCAGTCTCTCGCTTACTGATCTGGGTATGCGCGGCGAAGTCTACGAAAAGTTTACCGAGTTGATCAATCGCCCCCACGGCATCATTCTCGTGACCGGCCCGACCGGTAGCGGTAAAACGACGTCGCTGTACGCGGCGCTCAGCGCGATCGTCAGCGACGACATCAAAATTCTTACCGTCGAGGACCCGGTCGAATACTACCTCGAAGGCGTCAATCAGGTGCAGGTCCTGCCAAAGGTCGGGTTGACGTTTGCCCGCGCGCTGCGATCTTTTCTACGGCACGACCCCGACGTCGTGCTCGTCGGTGAAATTCGTGATAAGGAAACCGCGGAAGTCGCAATCAACGCGTCGCTCACGGGTCACTTGGTCTTCAGCACCCTTCACACCAACGACGCAGTCTCGTCGACGACGCGCTTGCTCGATATGGGCATCGAACCGTTTCTTGTGTCCAGTTCACTTGAGGCGGCGATGGCCCAGCGACTTGTCCGCCGCATCTGTAAGAACTGCAAAGAAGAGTACGTGCCGGAGAATCCCGAAACGCTGCCGCCGAGCTTCAATTACCAGCCGGGTGAATCGCTCTGGCGCGGTGCCGGCTGCCGCGAATGCCGCGGGACCGGCTACTCCGGTCGACGCGCGATTTATGAACTCATGATCATGAATGATGAACTGCGCGAGTTGGTCGTGCAGCGTCAGTCGGCGTCCCGCATGATCCCGGTCGCACGGGAAGCAGGGATGAAGCTGCTCGCCGAAGACGGCTGGAAGCTCGTCCGCGAAGGCGTCACCACCCCGCAGGAAGTCCTCAACCTTACCACCGGGTAACCGCATGAGAACCGTATCGTCGGACATCCGCGTCCGACAGTGTGGGAGGGCGAGGCTCCCGCCGAGCCGTTCGCAAGAATAACGTTAAACGCTCAGGTCCTTCGGCTTCATCATTTCGATACATTCGCCAATAACCCCGCCGCCTGCGCAAACACAATCTCATGAAATCCCAGCGCCCGACAACACTCCGCACTCCGCTGCGGCCAGCTTTCGACCGCTGCCACCGTTTTGTATTGACTGCCCAGCCGGTGCCACAACCGCCAGCACGCCGGCGGAACCGGAAAATCGCTGCCGAACAAGAGTTTATGATGAAGGTCCTGCCGTCGGGCCAGTTCCTTCAGATAGCCGGTCTTGGTCAGTGAACACAAAGCGGAAATATCCGCGTACAGCGGCGCATCCGCGAACGAATATTGCAACGCGCCGCAGACGATCTCGTACCAGCGCCGTCGTGACCGCGACAACACCGGCGTTGCGACGTGTGCGAGAATTACCGTCGGCATGTCGCCTTCGCGCCGCAATTGCTCGAGAACTTCCAGCATTGGAATCGGCGACAAATGCTTTGGGCAATTCGACGAAAGCGTAAATTCCTCATTGTAATGCACCAGAATCGGCAAACCGATCGCCGCGCAGTGCCGTAGCGCCGCAATCGTGCGCGGGTCGCGCGCGGCAATGTTCTGATGCACGGGCAGCCACTTCAGCAGCACCGCCCCCCCGTCGAACACTTCACTGATATTCTCAATCGCCTGCGCCCGATACGGATGAACCGAAGCGCCAAACAAAAACCGCGCCTGACGCGCGTGCGAATTTGGAATGACGTGTGGATCAGGCATCTCGCCTGTTCTTTTTTTCTGTAGATCTTCTTGTAGGGTGGGTTGGGCGAAGCGAAACCCACCATCCCCGCGCGAAATCAGCCCCTCGGCCGCACAAACCGCGCGAATAAGCGTATTCGATGCATACATATCGCTGCCGCGTGCGCGATACTGTTGCGGCAGCGGCGCGATCGCGCCGTCGTCATCGTGATACGCGTCAAAAGCCAGCAGAACATATTTGTCAATCGGTCCCTCGGTCCTCAGATGCTGCAACCACGATTCCGCCAGTGCCGCGTCCAGCGCGTCCCCTGCCGCAATCGAGGCGTCGATCCCCAGCAATCTACGCATAACGCGAAACGCGACCCGATTCTCGGCTGCCGGTGCGACGCAGGCATCAAACGCAGTCGGGCGCGTATCTGCTGGTAATAGCGGCGAATCTTTGTCTTCGATGTCGTCAAGCGTTTCAAACGAGAATCGCGGCGCATCCACCAAGCGGCACCGCGAAAGCGTGTAATGACAATGCACGTCGATATTCAATCTTCAGCGCCTTTGTTGAACTCCACGTCCTCATCAACCACCCCTGCCGCGTCCACGTTCGTCGCGAGATATTCCTCCAGGTTGCCGGCCGTTTCGTCGCCTAACTCCGTTTCGCCGACGACGATTTTGCCGCTGCGATTCGCGCGGCGGAGGATGACCCAAAAAATGACCGCTGCCGTCAGCAGCGAATAGAACAACCACTTTCCCAACGCGGGAAGTTTTTGCGCCGACGCCGGCATCTCTTCGCTCAGCGAGATCGGAGCTGGTGACACGATCAAGACCGCCTGTCCGACGCGGCCGTTGTCGGTGTGAAAATTGCGTACCATCACGAAGCGGCCGACAAACTCCGCTTCCGCACCCAGCGTGACGTCGCCGACGTCCGTCGTACAAATCACGGTCGCGCTGACCCCATGCCCCGGCTGTGACAACTCAAGTTGCGTGAGCAAACCTAACGCCGGTCGCGCCTGTAGCCGATACGGCGGCTTGTTGCGCCCTACGCGGCCGCGGATTCGCACGAGACGTCCGCGGAAGTCGTTGGGACGCTCGACAAGTGTGCGCCAGTCTTCGATCTCGATCGCATCGGCAGAATTCTCGTCGTTTCCTTGAACCCATTCAACCAAAGCGTAAAAGCCGGGTTGATCGAAGTCGAAGGCAAAGTCTTTTGTCTCTGCTAGCTTTTCAGCGATGGGCGCAGGCAGCGAAGTACCCGCGAGGGGCTGTTCGGTCGCGAAACCCTGGCTGAGTGCCGGGACAGTCGCGATGAGCAGGACCGCGAGCACTGAAATACGTCCGCGCCGCATGCACGAGAGACGAGAGACGACGCGCGGATCCATCACCCGTCACCCAGTGATTCCCACGGATAATCGACTTTGGTTTCCGAAGGTGCGCTGGACGGGGCGTTCTCCTCGCGGTCGCGGTGACGCTGCGGCTGCAACTTCGCAGGTGCGGGGACAATCCGCCATTCGCCTTCTTCTTTGAATACCAGGATCGCGATTTCGCGCCGGTCTTCTCCGAAAACCGGCTCTTTCCCCTCGACGAACTCGGCTTCGCTGACAACGCGATACGTCGGCTTCGGATACCGGGGATGCTCGATCTCGTGGATTTCCGTCACCGTGAGGAGATTGATCGCGTCATAGATCTTGCGAAACTTGTCCCGCGTTTCCGGTTGCTCCTGACGGCTGACGTAGCGGCGGTATTCCTCGTAGTCGCCGCTCATGCAGGTTTCGAGAAAGCCACGCAGAAATCGCACCATTTCCGGCTGTTCAACGCGAACGCTTTCGGCAAATTTGTACTCAGGTTTGTGTGCATCGACGACCGCGTTGCCGCCGTTGGCGGTTGTCGCATTCGCTTTGGCTCCCTTGCCCTGTTTGCAACCACCGAAGGCCAACAATCCCGCAGTGAGGGCAACACCGACGAAGCGTGTCCGCCAAATTCTCATTCCACATCTCCCCGCCGCGCGAATCGCACCGCCTGTTTGAGCCAGTCGACCACTTCTTCGGGCGCGGCATCCATTCGTTCGAAGTCAAAAAATCGCGTTCCCGCCGCGTGTGCACTATTCACGAAACGCACAAGCTTGTCGGCGGCGAGAAATGTCGGTCGCCAGGCGGATACGCTGAGGGCCGCAATCCCGGCGAACTCGCGCTCCAGCGGCGAATCGGTCGCGCGGCGCGATTCGCGATCCGCGAGTACCAGCGTCTCCCATGTCGGAAATTCCACTTGCTTGTTCGCGCTTGCGTGCGAGCGGCGGATAATCAGCGCGTTGCGCTCCTCGAGCGTTTCGCGAACCGTCTGCAACCATTTTCGGGTATGCGCCGCGCGCGCCGACTGAAAAACGCGAATCCTCGCCAGATCGCGCGACGCGTCCTGCTGAATCGCCTGCAATTCGCGTAGGCTCTCCGCACGGGCGCTCTCGGCGACCGACTCCACGTCGATGTCGGCAGCGATGGCAACTTCGCGGCACGTGGCGCAGAAGCACAGA
>JBFWWY010000348.1:0-4572 GCA_050245935.1 Phycisphaerae bacterium
TACTGCGCACGGTTCGTGTCCTGATATTCATCGATCAGGAGATATTTGAAGCGGATGTTCAGTTCTTCGGTGATGTGGTCCTGATGTTGCAACAGCAGCGCCGTTTTCATCAAAAGATCATCGAAATCCACCGCATTCCGCTGTTCCAGCAGTTGTTGGTACACGTCATACACGCGCCCGAGCGTGATCTGGTCTGGGAAAGTTGCATTCGCCTGAAATTCCGTCGGCGTTACCAGCTTGTTCTTCGCGTCGCTGATTTTGTGCAGCGCCGACTCCGGCTTCAGAAACGACTCGCGCACGCCCGCGATTTCCAGCGCCGCCTTCATTACCGTCTTCTGGTCGGAATCGTCGTAGATTGTGAAGCCCGGCTGAAGTTTCGCCAGCGGCGCAAACTCGCGCAACAGTCGCACGCCAAGCGCATGAAACGTGTGAATCCACATTTGCCCGCTGACGCCGAGCCGGGAGAGACGCTCGCGCATTTCGCCCGCCGCTTTGTTCGTGAACGTGATCGCGAGAATATTCCGCGGCGCAACGCCGCAATGCACCAGATGTGCCGCGCGATGCGTGATCACGCGCGTCTTCCCCGACCCCGGTCCCGCAAGCACCAGCAGCGGCCCCTCCCGATGCAGCACCGCGCGCCGCTGCGGTGCATTCAGCGGCGCAACGAGATTTTCGACGAATGTGTCCATGAATAAGTGATCATACGCCAATCCGCTTCGCTCGGCGACGCGTGCCAGCCGGAGCGTCGGACCTCAGAGTTCGACGGTGCAACGCTGCCGTTGGCCGTCTACCCGGCCGCGAGCGGCAACTGCGCAGCGAGAATGAGCGCGAACATGATCAGCCAGACGACGTCGAGAAAGTGCCAGTACGCCGCAAACGTGCGCAATCCCTGATGGTGCGCCGCGGTGTAATGCATCCGCAGCGCGCGAATCGTCACCCACGTCAGCGAGATGATCCCGCCGATGACGTGTGCCGCGTGTAGCGTGGTAAGCAGATAAAAACAGAACGAACCCAGCCCCGGGTTGGCGGCGGTCGGCGTCGCATCAATGCCGGCGCGCGTAAGCTGCACCCACGCAAAAAACTGCATGACCAGAAACGCCGCGCCAAGCACCAGCGTGAGCAGAATTGCGTCGCGTACCTGTGCGAGTTTGCTCGATCGTACCGCCCGCTGCGCCCATTGAAGCGTAATGCTGCTCAAAATGAGAATCGGCGTGCTGACAAAGAGGAGCGCGGGCATACGCGGCATCTGCAAAGCCGCGCCCTGCCGAATCCAGGTGATGAGTACCAGTGCGAGCGTCGCGCCAAACAGCATCGCGAGCGACGCGAGAAACACCCGGACGCCGAACACCCAGCCGCCGCGCTCGCGAAAATGTTCATCGGAATTGTCGCGCGGCCCAAACCAGTCGCGGCCGAACGCAGGGGTCGAAACGAGTTGGAAGAATCCGATCATGGTGCGGTGGGAAGATTGTATTTCCCGGTCAGAATCTGATCCTGATACGTTCCGGTATCCATTGCCGAAAACGCGATAAACAGCGCTACGAACAACAGGGACGAAATAAATACCAGCGCGTTAAACGGCCGGTCCCAGCGGAGGTGCATGAAATACAGCACAACGAGCGAGGCTTTTACGGTGGCCACAAGCATCGCGATCCAGATATTCATCCGACCGAGATCGACCCGTGATACCGCGACCGTCACGAACGTCAGGAACAAAAGGCCGAGCAAGACGGCAAACATAAACGGCGTCGGCACAATGTGGCCGACATGACCCTGCCCATGTCCGTGGTTATCGTTCGCGTGCGATTCATTGTTGGGGATCGTCGCCATATTCGCTCTCACTCGAGTATATGCCGCCGAACTCGCGGCGTTTTCAACATTCTTGTTCGCAAATGGTGGGTTTCGCTGCGCTCTACCCACTCTACGTAACTCGCCCCTCGCGTCCGACGTAGAGGCATCAGACGCGCCGTTATCCAATCAGATACAACAGCGGGAACAGGTAAATCCAGATCAAATCGACCAAGTGCCAGTACAAGCCGCCAAGATCCACCGGCGTGAAGTACCCCGCCGAGAAGTCGCCGCGATTGGCGCGCCAGAGCAACCAGCCGATAACGCCCATGCCCAGCAGCACGTGAATCCCGTGCAACCCGGTCATGCAGAAATAAATACTGAAATAGGTACGAACCGCTTTCGGATCGGGCGGGTCCGCCGTCACGATCGGCGCGAGGCCGGTCGGTGCCGCAGATGCCGCAAAAATCTTCGTCGGCTCCATCGCGAGGCGCTCGATATCGGGTTCCTTCACGCCCAGCGGCAGATAGAAACCGGTCTCGATTGGCCCGGGACCTTTCACGCCGTGATAATCCACACCCGCGAATTGCGCCGCGGTCTCCGTGCCGTGCGCCGGCGTCGTCACGGCATGCGCATCCGACTGAACCGGCGACGTCGCGTCATGATCGTTTGGCTGCGGATTGCTGTGACTGGCGTTTTCATTGTGGTCGACCTGCGGTTCAGCCGCGTGCGCCGCACCGTCCTGCAGCGAAGCTGCAATGACCGGATTTCCGAAAATGCGCGAATGCGCCTCGCCGCCTTCGTCTGCGGAATCATGATGCTTGGGTGCGTATTTCTTGCCCCAGAGCAGACCGTGGTCGTATTTTTCTTTGTATTCAATGGTTTTAATCACCATAAAGCCGACGCCGCCGAGGAACGTCAGCGCGAGCCCGAGCTTCAAGCCGGCCTGATTCCCGCGCTGGGCACAGGTGACGGCCCAGGCCATCGTGAAGCTGCTGAGCAACAGGATGACCGTGTTGAGCGCGCCGAGTCTCCAGTTCAGGTGATGCTGGCCCGCGACGAAAATATCCGGATGATTCGCGCGCCACACCGCGTATGCACAGAACAAGCCGCCGAACAGCAGCACTTCCGTCGCGAGAAACAGCCACATGCCGAGCTTGCTCGAATCGAACTGCTGCTCGGCGGTTTCGAAGTGGTGCGCAACGTGGCCGTGATGCTCGTGGGCCCCGTGCGCGGCATTGGGATGAACGGCGTCAGCCATGAATCAAACTTCCTTACTGCCCGCGACGTGCGGGTGCGTCGTTCTTCAGCAAAAATCAATTGCTCGGTGCGTTTCGCGGGGCAATGCCCAGCCTGCATAACTGCGATCGAATGGTGGGTTTCGCTGCGCTCTACCCACCCTACCTCGCTATTCAATCCGGCTCGGCGGGAGCCTCGCCCTCCCGAAGTTAGACTACAGGGAGCCTCGCTCTTTTAATGATGGCCGCCCGGGGCGCGCGGGGACAATCACCGGCACCTTGCTCCGCCAACCCTCGGTCTTCGGATCCCATTCCAGATTGCGATAATCATACGGATCGACCGCCAACGGCTCGCCGGTGAAATTCTCCAGCGGCGGCGGCGACGGTGAATGCCATTCGAGCGAATTGCTGCCCCACGGATTCTCCGGCGCTTTCTTACCGTTTCGCAGCGAAGAAATCAGGCAGTACAACATGACCAGCAGCCCCACCGCCATCACGTATGACCCGATCGACGACGCGACGTGATAGCCGTGGAAAATTTCCTGGTAGTTGTAGTAGCGGCGCGGCATTCCCTGCGAGCCCATGATGAACTGCGGGAAGAAGGTCAGGTTGAAACCGATGAAAATCAGAATCGAGGCAATCGCACCGCTGGTTTCACTGTACATTCGCCCGAACATCTTCGGCCACCAGTAGTGAATCGCACCAAACAACACGAAGATCGTGCCCGCCATGACATAGTGGAAATGGGCCACGACGAAGTACGTGTCGTGCAGGTGAACATCGACCGACATCGTGCCGAGGAACAGGCCGGTCAGACCGCCGATGCCGAAAATCCAGATGAACTCCAACGCGTACAACATTGGCGTTTTCAGCGAGATCGAGCCTTTGTACATCGTCGCGAGCCAGTTGAATACCTTGATCGCCGATGGCACCGCGATCGTAAACGTGATCGCGGAGAAGATCGTCGCGAGCAGCGGCGATTGTCCGCTGGTGAACATGTGATGTCCCCAGACGAGAAAGCCGAGGAGCGCGATGGCAACGCTGGAAAACGCGATGAATTTGTAACCAAAGATGTGCTTATTGCTGAAGGTTGAGATCAATTCGCTCATGACGCCGAACGCCGGCAGAATCATGATGTACACCGCCGGGTGGCTGTAGAACCAGAAAAAGTGCTGATAGAGCACGGGATCGCCGCCGAGTTCGGGATTGAAGAAGCCGACGCCCATCGTGCGCTCGACGAGCAGCAGCAGCAGCGTAATCCCCAACACTGGCGTCGCGAGCACCTGTACCAGACCGGTGGCATACAGCGCCCACAGGAACAGCGGCAGCTTGAACCAGCTCTGATTCGGACGGCGCAATTTGTGTACCGTCACGATGAAGTTCAACCCCGTGAAAATCGAACTGAAACCAAGAATAAACGCGCCCGCGACCACCGGTATCATGCCGGCATACGCACCCGTTCCCGTTCCAGGCACCGTGCTGTACGGCGTGTAGAAGGTCCAGCCGGTATCGACACCGCCGAAGAACAGCGACAACAGAATCGTGAACG
>JBFWWY010000349.1:0-4570 GCA_050245935.1 Phycisphaerae bacterium
GGCGCCCGCGACGCCACTTGATTGCGCGGCGGTGCAATGTACGTGCGTGATTCCTGCAGCCTGCGTGACGTCAACGAAAATTTGTGCGACGGCGCTGCTCGTATTCCAGGACAGCGCAGCGATTGCCAGCACTGCTTCCAAGGGGTATCGGCGTATGTCACGGATTGTTTCACGCTGAAGTTTCACAATTGCACTCGATTCGTGTTTGCGATGATGAGCCGCCATTGCGAAGATCGCGGCAAGGACCAAATGCGAAATTCGAATTTGGCCTCAAGTTTCAGCGACGCTATCAAAAACCAGTGGGGCTGGGATCTTGTTCGCCAGGCCGCAGCGGGGAAGCCTGCCCCATTAGAGTGATTGTTAGGGCGCCTTTGATAGAATGCATTTATGATAACGAATTGCAGAAACGACTCCAAAACAACACCTTCAGACGGACCAACGGTCCGAAAATAATGTTTCGCGCGACATTGCCTGACACAGATTCACGCTAAAAAAGCATTTCTTATGAGCCATGCCGAGCAAAGTCAGCCTCTGAAATTTTCGCCGCGTCTGGTGCCGAAGGTTTGGGGCGGACGCGACCTCGCGGTGCGCGGCGAAGGCGACGCCGCTGCGTTGATCGGCGAAAGCTGGGAACTGTCTGATATTCCCAATCAGGAGTCGCGTTGCCGAACCGCCGAATTCGAGGGACTCGCGCCGCACGAACTCGGTGCCCGCCTCGGCTTCGAAAGAATGGGTATGGGGCGTGATCGCGCAGCGCGCTTTCCGGTGCTGATTAAACTGCTGGACATTGCCGGCCGTCTGAGTGTGCAGGTGCATCCGCCGCACAACGCTGCACAGCCAGGTGAATTGCCGAAAGACGAAGTATGGAGTGTGCTCAGCGCCGGTGCGGACGCACGAATTTACCTCGGCTGGCGCGACGGCGTGACAATGGAGGAAATTGAGCAGGCGCTTGGGACGCGTGCCATGTTGTCGCTGATGAACGAACACTCGCCGACGGCGGGCGATCAGGTCATCATTCCCGCCGGCGTGTTTCACGCCGCGACCGGGCCGTTGCAGATTGCCGAGATTCAAGCCTCGTCGGACACGACCTATCGCGTGTACGACTGGGATCAGGTCGAGGAGACGACCGGTCAGCCGCGCACGCTGCATTTGAAAGAAGCGCGGCAATCTCTGGAACGCTACGACTTGCGGATTCGCGGCGCGTATTGTCGGGCGGATCAGTTGAAGCAGGCACTTAATGAACGGCCGAACAACGTCGTCGAGCTCGGCTGGTTCCGCGCGTTCGACGTGTATGTGATTCGCGACGAGAGCGTCGCAACCGCTTGGCGGGTCGATCAATGTCGAATCTTGGTCCGGATTCCCTGCGCGTGGCGAAATAACACAAATTCCAGCGAACACAGCTCTCCCGGAAACGCTTTCGAAAATGTCGAGGTCGTGTTGCTGCCCGCGGGAACGCGCTGGACGCCTACATGTGAGCAATCAGATCGCGCGATGCTGACGCTGGGTGTGACGGTGTATCCGCCGAATTCGTGATCCATCAGAAGTACATCGGCGGACCGGGAGGTCCGACGCTACCGATGCGTCTCCGCTACAAACGAACCCCGGCGCGCGGTCAATTTTTGACGAACCGCACCGGGGACCGCAAAATGCCGCCAGTTTCTGACGCGTGATTTCACCTCCCGGCTGCGGTCGGCGTTTCGGAGTGCAACCAACCCCATGACCGCAAACAAATCCTACGTCATCGGCTGCGCGGTCGTTGCCGCGCTCGGCGGGCTGCTCTTCGGGTTTGATATGGCGGTGATTTCCGGCACGACGGAAACGCTGGCGGAAATTTACCAGCTCGACGCTTTCTGGAAAGGGTTTACGGTCGCCGCCGCGCTCATCGGCACGATTTTCGGATCGGTGCTGGTCGGCAAACCCGCGGATATCTTCGGACGCCGCAAGGTCCTCTTCGCACTCGCGGCAACGTATTTTGTATCTGCGGTCGGCAGCGCACTCGCTTGGGACTGGTTCTCGTTCGTTTGCTTTCGCTTGCTCGGCGGCCTGGCGGTCGGCGGTTCATCGGTGGTGTCCCCGATGTATACGGCCGAGATTTCTCCCGCACGCCTACGCGGACGGCTGGTGGCAATCACGCAGTTCAACATTGTTCTGGGCGTATTGCTGGCGTATTTCTCAAATTACCTGATCGGTCGCGGCGATTTCGGTGCGGATCCATGGCGCTGGATGCTGGGGGTGGAAGCCATCCCGGCAGCGGCGTTTTTCCTGCTGATTTTCGCGGTGCCGGAAAGTCCGCGCTGGCTCGTCGCGCGCAAGCGGATCGACGATGCACGCACGGTCCTCGGCAAGCTCGGCACGGACAGCGGCAACGTTGACAGCGAAGTCGCGGAGATTCAACACGCCATTGATATCGAGCATCACAGCTTGCGCGAGCCGTTTTTTCAGCGCAAGTACCGTACGCCGATCCTGCTTGCGATCGCGATAGCGACGTTCAATCAGCTTTCGGGGATCAACGCGATTCTGTACTACGCGCCGGAGATCTTTAAGCAGGCAGGGGCCGGCGACAACGCGGCACGGCTGAACTCCGTCGGCATCGGCTTCATGAACCTGATTTTTACGATGCTCGCGATGAGCGTGATCGATTTTTTCGGTCGCAAGAAGCTCATGATCGTTGGCTCGATCGGCTATATCGTCAGTCTCGGTGCAACGGCGTGGGCCTTTTACACCTACGGAAAAAATTTCGAAGGCGTCGGCAGTGCGGTGGTGCTTGTGTCGTTGCTGGTCTTTATCGCGTCGCATGCGTTCGGGCAGGGTGCGGTGATCTGGGTCTTCCTCGCGGAGATCTTCCCGAATCGCGTGCGGGCGCGCGGACAGGCGCTCGGCAGCTTTACGCACTGGGTCTTCGCGGCGGCGATTTCGTGGACGTTCCCCATCATTGCCGAAGCGTCGGGTGCCCACGTATTCGCGTTTTACGCCGCGATGATGGTGCTCCAGTTGCTCTGGGTGCTGAAGTTCATGCCGGAGACCAAGGGTGTGCCGCTGGAAAAAATTCAGGAGAAACTGGGGATCGCGTAAGTAAGCATGTGCCGCGAACCCCAGATTGGGCCATTGGTAGAGGATGAGCTTCAAGGGTTGTATAGGCGTCGCGCCCTTACACGTTGTTCGCTCAATTGTTCATGTTAGCGTCGACCGATTCAGCGGCGTCTCGGCCCCTCGCTTGGCGCGAGGTGTTCGGATAAACGTCGACTCATTTGCGGCAGCGTGTGCGAATAGGAAAAGGAAGCAGGGATGAAGCGTTCGTTGAAAATGCGTCGTACGGCGCGAAGCGGTGTCAAAAAACTCTTCGCACTCATCGCTGCTTTGCCTTTGAGTATTGCACACGCCGGCCCGCAGGCTGAAAACGCCGCACAGGAGAAAGCACGAACCGACGCGCCGGCGCACAACCTCGCCGAAGATCGCGTGCTTTACTGTGTCGGCTACGCGCATTTGGATACGCAGTGGCGCTGGGACTATGCCGTCACGATTTCGCAGTTCATCCACGACACGCTCGCACAGAATTTCGCACTCTTCGCCAAGTATCCGGATTATCGCTTCAACTTCACCGGCTCGGTGCGCTACGAGATGATGCGCGAATATTATCCCGAACTGTATGAGCAACTGAAGGCGCATATCGCTGCGGGCCGCTGGTTCGTTTCCGGGTCGTCCGTCGACGAGGGGGACGTCAACGTGCCCTCCGCCGAAGCAATTATCCGCCAGGTGCTCTACGGCAACCTCTTCTTCAAGCGCGAATTCGGCAAGGAGAGTGTCGACTTCATGCTGCCGGATTGCTTCGGCTTTCCCGCGTCGATGCCGTCCATCTGGGCGCATTGCGGTTTGCTCGGCTTCTCGACGCAGAAGCTGACCTGGGGGTCGGCTGTCGGCATCCCCTTCAAGGTGGGCGTGTGGGAAGGGCCGGACGGCAACGGCGTGATCGCGGCGCTCGACCCCGGGCCGTACGTCGGCGCGATCAAAGGTCGCGTGGACACGAACGCGCAATGGGCGGCGCGGATCGAGCAGAACGGCACGCGTTACGGCGTCTTTGCCGACTACCATTATTACGGCGTCGGTGATACCGGCGGCGCGCCGAAAGAGGAAGACGTCAGAAACTACACCGAGAGCATGAAACAACCGGACGGAAAGTTCGAAATCGCGCTCGCGGCATCCGATCAGCTTTATCGCGATATCACACCCGATCAGCGGGCGCGCCTGCCGCGCTATCAAGGCGACATGCTGCTGACGGAGCATTCCGCCGGCACGCTCACGAGCCAGTCCTACATGAAACGCTGGAATCGTATGGGCGAACAACTCGCCGACGCCGCCGAACGCGCCGCCGTGATGTCGTGGTGGCTCGGCGGAACCACCTATCCGCGCGAACAACTCGAGCGCTCGTGGGTGCGGCTGCTCGCGAATCAGATGCACGACATTCTGCCCGGCACGAGCATCCCGGTCGCGTACAACTGGTCGTGGAACGACGAAATCGTGGCGATGAATGGCTTTGCGGATGTGCTGACCGATTCGGTGGGAGCGGTGAGTA